>JAZOUZ010000022.1:0-24307 GCA_045658505.1 Candidatus Onthoplasma sp.
AATATACCGAATTTTGCTACTTCTCAAGATGTAGAATATCTTCGCGATATGGTAGAGAGAAATCATATATCAATTTTAATTAATAATATCTATGCGTTAGATTTTGATACTGAGATTTTCATGGGTGGCGGTATGAATGTATATAATTCGTATACATCGTACTTCTTAGGTAGACCTTTTATCGGTGCGGAGAATGGGGAATTTAAGATGCCCTACATGACGATGAGACATTGTCCAATGAAAGAACATTTAAATGCTGATTGTACTAGATGTCCATATAGAGATGGATACAAATATGTAATGCAGAACGGTAAAGAATTGGAGCTAAAGAGAGTGAAACTGTCTACTTGTACTTTTTATTTGGAATAAGAGATCTTTGATGAGATTTCTTTTTTCTTATTGACTTTTTATATTAAATTAGTTAGTATATAAATATAAAACGGAAAAATATGGATTTATTTAAGAAAGTAAATAAGGATTTATTAAAAATTATCAAAAAATATGTGAGTGATGTAGAAGATTCTGACAAATATCTAAAGAATGTAAACTTCGTAATTCCGCCATCAGAAACAGACGCCGATTATTCTACCAATGCTGCAATGGTATTGGCTAAAGCAAAGAGAAAAAGTCCGATCATTATTTCTGAAGAATTGGCCGCTCTTTTTAGATCGGTGGATTACATCAAGAGTGTGGATACTATTAATGGCTATATCAATATAGTTTTTTTGGAGAAGGTTTGGGAAGACTTCTTGATGGATATTCTATTAGAGGGTGAGAAATATGGCGATGGGGAGAAGAGAGAAAAGGTGTTGTTGGAGTTTATCTCTGCTAACCCTACCGGACCGCTTCATGTTGGACATTGTCGTGGTGCTATACTAGGATTGGCGCTAGCTAATCTGAAGAAAAAAGCGGGCTATGATGTTACTAAAGAGTACTATGTGAATGATTATGGTGTGCAGGTTAATACTCTACTTAAGTCTGTGCAATTCCGTTATGAGCAAGAGTTTGGTAATTACATAGGCGAGAATGTGCCAGAGGGTTGTTATCCAGGTGATTATTTAGTCAAATATGCTAAAAAACTAGCAAAAGAATCGGGAGATAAATACGTAGGACTTAGAGAAGAAGACTTTTATGCGAAACTAAAGAATCAGGTGGTCGAAGCTATGATGGATATTATCCGAGACGATCTAAGATTATTAGGATTAGAGTTTGATTCGTTCGTATCTGAGACTAAGATCGCAGAGAGTGGAGCTATTGAGCATGCTATTGAGAAATTGTCTAAGAAGAGCAAACAGGTAATAGATGACGAAGGCTATAGTCGAGATTTAGGATATGTGTACGAAGGCGTACTTGATGCTCCATTAGGAGGTAAGGACAATGCTGAAGACGAAGATGTGAATTCTAGCAAATTGCCACAAACTTTATTTAGATCTACATTATTCGGCGACGATAGAGATCGTGTAATAGTTAGATCTGATGGTAGAACTACATATTTTGCATCAGACATTGCGTATCACGAAAATAAGGTAAATCGTGGTTTTAATAATCTAATAAATATATTTGGTGCAGACCATGGCGGATATGTGAAGCGTCTCACTGCTGCTGTAGATGCTATTTCTGATGGCAAAGCTAGTGTAGATGTGCAATTATGCCAGATGGTCAATCTCGAGAAAAATGGCGTACCATTCAAGATGTCTAAGAGAAAAGGTACATTCGTATTATTGTCCGACGTGGCTAGAGAAGTGAATGTAAATGAGTTGAAATTATTCATGCTATCTAAGAGTCCTGATACACAAATGACATTTGATTTGGTTAAGATTAAAGAAGCAACAAAAGATAATATTGTATATTATATTCAATATGCTTATGCTAGAACTTTCTCTGTATTAAAGAAGTTTAGTGAAGTGTTTGGATACGAATATAATGTAGATTATATTGATTTCGAGAGACTTTTGAAAGATTGTCCTAAGATTATCAAAGAGATTATAGTATTCTTGGCGAAGTTCCCTTATATTATTAGATCGTCTGCAGAGAAGAATCTTCCTAATCAAGTAGTGGATTATCTGAATGAGTTGGCTTCGAAATTCCATTCATTATGGGGCACCAATATCCGTATGGTGAATACAGAAGACGAGAGTGAATCTCGATCCATGATGGCATTTGTATTAGCAGTACAGACTGTAATTCAAAACTCACTAGATTGCCTAGGTATAGAAGCAGAGAAAGTAATGACTAAAAATTAATTAGAAAAAATCTGGCATTATGCCAGATTTTTTTAGTATGTTAGTGCTGTGAAGGCTATAATATCTCCAATTTTGCCAACTATATATTCGTAGTTGTCGTCGTTAGTATAATGAAGAGATATAATATCGTCGAGTTTACATTCGTTTAAGAAATTTATTTCAAAATGAGATATTTTTTTATTATTAATTGTATTCATTACTAAATTTGCATAATTTGTATTGTTCATGTGCTGATTGTGATCTAGATCACTAAATGAAACTTTGTAACTAGATTTTTCAATTAATTCATTGTTAGGCAAAGATATTTTATTTAGTTTTTCTGAGTAATTTATATCAGACGAAATCTCACATTGATAATTTATATTATCTGTTCGTTGAAGTCTTCTATTCACTGTATCAATAACACACCATTTCGATGTTCCGATGATTAGAGTCTCACCATCTTCAGAAAGAACTTTTAGATCTCTATCTAAATCAACTTTACCTTTCTCGTGAGGCCAAGTTTCTACTATTACAGTTTGATTTATAGAAGGCATTTTGAGTATATCAATCTTTATACGACATAATACCCAATATAGATTTTTACTCAGCATTTTTTGATAACCGACACCTATTTCTTCTGCATGTATAGATGCTACATCTTGAAAGATGCTAAGAATAGACTTCATGTTAATACGGTCGAATGAATCAAAATGACTATTGTAAAGTACAATTTTAGTAGAATATTTCATGTTTATCTCCAAAATAATTATAGCACAAATTTTATTAATTTGTATAATTATATTAAAAAAATATTTTGAAAATAAGAAATGGTAATTGTTTAAAAGATTTTTATCTATTATTTTTATTTAAAGTATTTAAAATTGTTAATAAAAAAAACGAACCTTAAACGGTTCATTTTTTAATTTGGTTGAACATGAGCCATCTCAGTTGAACCACAAAATTATATATTATTGTATAATATATAAAAATATTTAAAAATCTTGATTAATGAGTTTTTTTGATAAAGTTTTAACTTTATTCCAGATAAATTTTGCAACATTAAAGCAAATAGAATGCTTGAAAATAAATTTGAAATTTGTTATAATGACAATATGATAATAAGAGAATTTGCAAACAATGATATTGAACAAATAAAAGATTTACTCGTTGAATTACAACATTATGTAATTGAGATTGATATATACAATCTTAATATTATTTCTGATTTATATAGAGATAAATATTTTGAGTATATGATAGATGACTTAAAAACTCAACAAGGTAAAATTTATATAGCGGAAGAAAATGGCGCAATTATAGGTTTTATTGCAGGATATATTCAAACATATGATGAAAGAGACAAGCTGGATTATACTTGTCCCAATAAAGGAATTGTTGCAGAACTTATTGTTAGTAAAAATATAAGAAGCAAAGGTACAGGACAATTACTTTTAAATAAACTAGAAGAATATTTTACGTCTATTGAGTGTAAATACATTCAAATAGATGTGTTTGCTTACAATGAAATTGGTAAAAATTTTTATTACAAAAATAAATATGAAGATAGAATGATAACTTTATTTAAAAAATTAGACTAAAAGAACGAACATAATTTTGTTCGTTCTTTTATGTTTTAAATCAACGAAACGAGTTCGGTCGATAAAAGTATCAAAAAACTCAGTTGATGCCCTGTTTTGACGGGTGGTTCAACTGAGCTCCACTTGGTTGCGGGGATTGGATTTGAACCAACGACCTTCGGGTTATGAGCCCGACGAGCTTCCGAGCTGCTCCACCCCGCGATATAATATTGATATGTTCAATACTATATATTATACATATATTTTACCTTTTGTCAATGAAAATTATAAAAAAGATTTATAAATATCTGATTTCTATATATTTGAGTGTGATTTCTGCTTTTTATCCTATAATGAATCTTAAATCTGTTCAATAAAAAAATGTGCATTTTGCACATTTTTTATTGTGTCAATAACAACTATATTTTTAAGTACTAGACAATAAATTTTTAGAATAAATCATCATCTTCATCATCGTCACCATTTTGTTTAGCCATGGTGCTATTACGCATTTTGATATCATAGAAGATAGCATCTTCATCTAGCATTCTTTTTTGTTGATATCCTTCTTGCGCTCTAGATAGGTCGTATGCATGTTTTACTTCGAAGTAAGGTGTTACAGTAGTTTTTAGAGCGGCATTTGGAGTAAATGATTTGATTATAATTTGTTTCTTATCTCTAAATGACATTAATTCATGTGGATAAGCAATAGGAATTGATTTGGTCACTTTTGAGTAAGATTTTGACTCTTTGCCATCTGGTCCAACGCTTTTGTTCTCATTTTCTTCTACAATGGTTTTATTACCTAATAGTTCACTAAATTCTTTATTGGTAATGGTGTCTTCTGATGCAATATATACTTGAATAGGGCAGTTATCTTTGATGATCTTACCTTCGTCTTGACCATATACTTGGTATAATTGGCTATATGATTGTACACAGAGTTCGAAGAATATACCACGAGAACGACCTACCGCCATAGTAGAGCCAAATTCAGGAAATTTAGGCATATTACCAAATTCGTCTAGCATGAAGTATACATTTCTGTGTAGTCTTCCGCCGATTGCTTGAGCTTTTTCTACCAATTTCTTATATAATTGTGTTACGAACAAGATTGCCAATGGATAACGGGTACGTATTTCATCTGGGATAATTAAGAATATAGCAGTAGGAGTTTCATCCATATTGACGAAATCCACTTCTGTACGAGATGTCATAAGGCTGATACCCGAATCACTAAATAGTGATACCATACCAGATACGAAACCCATGTAGTTTTTAGATGTAGTATCTGCATTTTGTAGTGCAGTAGAGGCTAGATTGCCTACTTTACTGAATTTATCTCTATTTTCGAATAAGTATTTCTTTAGAGTAGCGAATGTATCACGTCCGCTGTCGGTGGTGTTACATATTTTATATACATTGTAGAAATTATATTTGTCTTCAGTTAGTTTTAATTCTGGGATACGGCTATCTTCTAGCATGGCTAACAATACTGCTTGGATCAATCTTCTAGCGGTTTTTTCCCAACTTGGATCTTTAGCACTCTCTACTGGTGCTAGAGTAGTACATATATCTTCTAGAGTAGAGAAAGTTTTGTCTCTTAGGTCTGATGCTATTACTCGCATTTCGCCCTCTAAGACATCTTTGTCTACGAACGCTACACCATTAAATTCATACCAACGAGAATTGTTGAAGTCAAAAGGTCTTTGTATTTTTAAATTATAATTTTTTGGATTGTCACCAATCGAATGTACGCGAACTTCTTTATCTAAATTGAAACTACGATGATACATTTGATAAGGATAAGTTAGAGGGTTCCACTGCATGGATTCGGAAGGGTTACGAAGGTTGATTACTTTCACATCATATCCTTCCTTTTTGAATTTATTAGCACATTTTTCGTACAATTCGCCTTTGGGGTCAGTGATCACGAATGATGGCTTAGATGCGGTCATACTCATTAATTGTAATGATGGAACAACGAATCTAGAAGTCTTACCTGATGATGTGGTACCTACGCATAGAGTATGAATTGGCTCTACGAAGTTGATGTCCATATTGCTACCTTTCTCTTCTGCGCGTACAAGGATACCATCTTTTTTACATGAGCGTATAGTAGATAATGTGTTGTAATTGAATCCTTTATCTTTCTTGAGATCATCATCTGTTACGAAATCTTTATTGAAGAATTGGCTTACTTCTTTACCCTGAGCATCTTTTACTTTGTCTACAGCCTTGTCTTTTTTCTTACCTTTACCATCTAATATTTTTAGTAAATCGTATACCAATAGACAGGCTACAGCGAATGCTCCGATGCCTAGACCTGAATATATGTTAGATAGCGAGAAGAATATCTTACCTGAATTGAAATAACTCAAAGCTACAGTACCTATGACTGTGACTAAAATAAATATTAATACATATTTTACTATTGATTTAGCGAACCCTTTCATATTTCTCCTTTTTATTACCTTTATTGTAAGTATTTTCCTTCATTCAGTCAAGAAAAATGGTGTAAATATTTTGAAAATGTGAAATTAATAAATATTTTCTGTATTTTTACGAAAGATATTATTGTTCAGAAAAAATATTACAAAGTAATTATTTTTAATAAAAAGAAAAATCTAGAAAAAAATAAAAAAAATTAAAAAATATGTTGAAATTAGTTGATTTTCTGGTTTTAAGTTGTTATCATTAAATCATACAAATGCACAAGGTTTTGATTGTGCTAATTAAAGGGGGAAGATTTATGAGTATGTTTATGGCGGCTGATACAGGTCATGGTTGGTTGAATGAACTTATCAATGCGGTTATTGGTATTATCAATCCTATTTTGATCGTTGCGGCTATTGCAGGTATTATTTATGCAGTAGTGGTAGGTATTAGATTTGTTAAGGCTGACGATAAGGGTGCTAGAGATGAAGCTAAGCAAAAGTTGATCTCAGTTATCATTGGTATCGTTGTTACTCTAGTATTGGTAGCTTTATTCTTCTGGTTGGCTAATGCTATCAGTTCAGGTCTTATCAATCCTGAGAACTGGATCTAGTTCTATTGAAAGAAAAATGTTCAATCATTTTTCTTTTTAATTAAAAAATAATTTAAAGGGGATTTTATGAAGAAAAAAATATTTACAGCAGTGTTGACATTAATGTTATGTTTTACAGCTATGTTCACATTATCTGCATGTGGAGAGTCAGCTCTTTCAATTGCCACTCAAAATAAAACAGAATTTGCATTAAATGCGGATATGAAGACTGCTTTTTCTGGTTGGACATTGACTTATAATCCAGACAGACCTTATTATATAGAGAAGAATGAAGATAATATACCTGAAGGCGCAACATATGAAAAAAGTGAAGAGTTAGGTGGCTGGAAAGTTTCGATTGCTACTTACACAAATCAAGCAATTATTGACGCTACTACAGGTGCTATAGCGATTCCTGGTTTAAGAATCGTAGGATTTGATACTACTACTGCCACTGCTGATGGAGAGCAGAGAACTGTTACATTTGTATTACATGGAGAGAGTATTTCTGTAAAGTATACAGTGAAATCAGGTACTCCACCAAAACCGCCACAACAAGGTTAGAAAAAGAAGAGATTAGTCTCTTTTTTTTTCTTTATTGTGTTTAAGAGCAAAACATATTTTCGTAAGAAAATTGTTTTTTTATTTGACTATTATTTTTCTATTGGGTATACTATTTTTAAGGATAAAAAGGGGGTTTTATGATCAAGAAAATATCAATTATTTGCTTAGTTTTAATGTTTAGTATACTGCCAGTTCTTACACTTTCAGGTTGTGGATTAAGCGATGGGGCGAAGTTTGAGGTTACTACAGGATATCAACATGCAGATGGAACCTATCAAGTGTCAAAGAATCAAGGAAAGGATTTAGAATCATTTTTATCACAATGTTTAATTACATTTAAACCAGGTGATTCAAAATATTTTATAGTTAGATCAGAAGAGGCTGCAAAGAATTACAAAGGTCATACTTATGAAAAAAAGAGCGAGTATACATATTATGTTTATTATAATGAATACGATAGAAGAGTGTGTAAAGATTTGATGAATAGCACAACAGAAACGGTTAATATAGTAGTTAGTGGTTTTACTCCGTATAAAGAAGGAGATACATCAGGTAATGCGGTATTCTCAATGTATGGAAAAAGTTATACTTTCCGCTTCTATTGGTTATAAAGAGAACATTGTTCTCTTTTTTCTTTTGAAAATATTTGGTTATTCTTGATCTCACTAAAAAATAGTATTTTAATGCTTGTTTTTTTTGAGTTTTTAAGTTATACTAAAGTATAACTAAAAAATATGATTGTTGTTTTGAGTCTTACTGCGTATGAAGTGTAGATTGCCACGACCTTAAGGTCTCGCAATGACAATAAAAATGCAATGGAATAAAAGGAGGTAAATATGGCTGGTGGTTTTGGTGGAGATGATCCACAAGGATATGATGAAGAGCCAGAGGTTGATGAAATCATGGAAGAATCTGAAGAGGAAGAAGATTCAGAAGATGAAGAATCATATCCTGGAGGCATGACTAAGGAAGAATATGAAGCCGAAGAGAGAAATCTCACTAAACAATTAAAAGAAATGATGCCAAAGTTTGGTGTAGGTACACCGACTACAGGATCGAAAAAATTACCATTCTATACTCCGAACGAGATGAAGACAATGAATGGTGCTAAACGTCACCCTAAGTTAAAACCTTTTGTAAAACAAATAAAGGATAAGATGAAACAGGTCAGAATTGAGCAGACTAAGAGAATATTCAATGTACTAATTTCAGTAATAAGTGCATTATTGCCTGTAATATTAGTGGTATTATTAATAATTGGAGCAATTGGTGGCGTTTATTATCTATTCTCATATTTATTCCCAAGCGAAGATGGTGCGCCACCAGTGGGTAATTCTATTGATGGAATCACGGGTGCTGATTTTTATGGTATCAGGACATGGTATAGAGATGAAAACTTAGCTCGTGGGGAACTAGTGAGAGAGTATGTTGAGATTCTAGAGGAGAGCGTTAGTGCAATATCTAATATTGCCGGATATACTGTAGAAGTTATAGTTGGCGAAGGGACAGAACTTCCAGATGATTATGATTTTAGCGAATTTAATATAGAATCATTTAGTGAAAACTATCAGCCATTGGCGGGATATGTTGGCGGTGTAGCAGATCTAATATATCCAATAGATAATGAGGGCGCTGTGGCTCCTGCAGATCTTAGCGGGAAATTAGACGGTATCAAATATTTTGGATTAGATGAGAGTGTATTACTTGATTTAGAAGGATTAGTAAAAGAATATATTACTACTAACTATAATTTCAAGGTGAAAGATAGTGAAGGTAATGAGATCACTGATGATAGCGCGAGTGTGGATATTTCTAGTATAGATTTGTCTACATCAGCTACCACTCGTACAGAGAAATTATTTGTAAAAGACTATATCATTAACGGAGATGATGCAAAAGTATCCGAGATCGTGAAGCTTGATTATGCTGGTTTCACATTTATGGCGAAGCGTGATGTAGTGATAGAAGATATGTCTATGTTTATTAGTTTCATCGATGAAGGATTTGAATTTAAGATCTTCAACAATGGGGCTGAGATTGATGTGAAAAAGACAGATGAAATGAATGTTAATGATATTATGCAGTATACCTATGAGATGAACGATGAGGTTAGTATAGGGGCGTTTAGTTATAGCGAGTTAGAGTATAGTTCACTATATGAATTGAGAGATCTTCATGTGGACAGCGAGGTGGCTGGAGTGAAGACTATAAATACAGACACAGGATTGGTGGGTGTATTTACCAATACGACAGATGAGCCATTCTTATTTGTAGAGAATAAAGTTGAGTGGCGCTAGATTGTAGATTGCCACGTCAGACTACGTCTTCCTCGCAATGACATGATACTACGCTTGGAATGACATTGATTAGTTCATGTTATTGCGAAACGAATTTATTCGCTGTGGAAATCTAAACTAGGAGATAATAAAAATTTTATCGAAATTTATTGCTTAATTAGTTATTTTAGTATATAATAATTATTAATACAGGGCTTGTCTAGTTGATTTCTTTATGACATGTTTTGATGTAAGAAATCAAATTAGGACAAACGAAAGGAGAAAGAATTTTATGGATTCAGTTATCGATGCGATATTGGGAGCAATAGGCACACTTATTTATCCGTTATTTACGATTTTCTTTTCTTTGATAGATGGATTATATGGTATGTTTAGATCTTTTGCGGGTATAGGAGATATGAACTATGGTGGCGGAGTAGGAAATACTTCGTCTATACCTATTCATTCTGGTAACTCAGGAGCATTAGAAGATACTGGCATAGTATATTATTTAGTGCAGAGTGATATAGTCAAGAATATGTTCTTGTCTATATTGTTACTAGGATTATTCTTACTAATCATCTTCTCGGTAATGGCATTTATCAAAAATGCATACGCAGCTAAGCCTAAGACATGGCAAGAGATCGTGGGTAATGCCTTTAGAGGACTAGCGAACTTCGTAGTAGTACCAGTATGTTGTTTATTAGGTATATGGGGTGGTAATATTCTACTCAATGCTATTGATGGAGCGACTAAATCAAATAACGTATCTGATCTCTCAGGACAGTTGTTCATAGCTGCAGCATACAATGCTAATGAGATAAGAGTACAGGGTGATAAAGAAAAATTAAAAAATGCGAACGATCTTTTAATAGATTTAACTACTGAAGGTGGAGATGAAAAGAAAATAAATGATTTTGAATATGATAGTAGTAGATCTACAGATGTGGAATATGTGGCATCTAAAATAGATGAATTGTATGCTAGGGGTTTACACAACAAATATTCCAAGGGTAATAATATTGAAGTTGCCAAATATTATTCTCTTATTGAGATTAATTACATAGTATTGATTGCGGGTGGATTATTCATGAGTTATATCATGCTATCGCTGACATATGCAATGATACGAAGATTGTTTATAATACTTATGCTATTCATTATTAGTCCGGCAGTAAACTCATATTATCCGTTAGATGAGGGTAAAGCTGCTGGTAGCTGGAAGAGTGAATTCGTGAAGCAAATAACTAGTGCATATGGTGCTGTGGCAGGTATGAATTTGTTCTTCTCAATATTACCATTAATGCAAAACATTAAGATTCCTGGCGCATATGGTGCTATTCTAAATGCAATAGGTATCACTGAATTAATTCTTGTGATCTGTGGATTACTCATTGTGAAGGAATTTATCTCTATGATCTCTAGTTACTTCGGACTCGAGAATGCATACGATAAAGGTACTACTATGCGCAAGAGTGTACAGGGTATTAATAAGAAAATTACTAAAGGTGTTGCTACTACAGGAGCATTCATTGGATCAACTGTTGCTAAGGGACTTGGTGCTAAGAAAGAAGGTAAAAGTTTTTTTGCAAGTGTTGGTAGAACGCTCAGAGATAGCGTTATTGGTAAGGCAGATGAGACATCAGATCACCCTCATTTAGTAAGGCGTGGAGGATTACTAAATAAACTATCTAAGAATGCCGGATTTGATGTAGAAAGTGGTATCGATCAAATACGTAAAGAATATAAGTCAGGATCAGATTCTGCAAAACGACAAAAAGATATTAAAAACTTGAAGGACGCACAAAATGATTATGAATCATCTTTGCCTCTTTCTCAGCAACGAATTTCACAATTTGAACGAGCTATAGAACAATTTAAGAATGCAGGAGATAAAGTTAATGCAGCCACATATGAGGGTTACTTACAAAAAGAAAAAGCGGAACAGGCTGCTAAGTTGGAAAAAATTTATAACTTGATTAGTAAATTAGGACTATCAGATAAAGTATCAGAAAAAACAGCTAAAGAGTTAAAAATGTCTCCTGAACAATTGGCTCAGACAGTTCAAAATTATAAATCTCTTGATACGGCACAAGCTCGATTAGATAGAGCGGATAAGAGAAAAACTGAAATTAACGATGCGCTAACATTGTTTCCAGGTGCCGATTGGTCGGCAGATCATTGGTCGAAAATTTCTGACATGTTTGGATTTGATAAAAATACGGCAACTTCTGCAAAATTGGATGATTTAACTGTTTCTAACATTTTAAAAAGTGGTATGAAGTTAAGTACTAATATTGGTGATGTTATGGCTGAACATGGTGTAGACAGAAAAGAGGCAATTAATATAGCGTCTGCAAATATGCAAATCAATGACGCTATAGAAAAAGTGCAAAAAGCAAATGGTGAATATCAACAGGCTAGTCAGAGTTATCTGAGTGCGGTAGAGTCGGCTAATGGAAATATGTACAAATCTGGTGGTGAATCTATTAAGTTAAACGAAGATTCAATTACTAAACTAGAAGATGCTTTAAGAGAAGGAAAAACTATTGAAGCAGAGAAGATTGTAAAAGCATTAATGGATGAAGGTGAAAAAGCTAAGAAACAAGAAGATGAGCAAGCTAAATCGTTGTCAGATATTTCTAAATTATTAGCAGATATTAAAAAGAAAAGTGAAGGAAAATAAAAATTAACTAAAAATAAAAAGGGGTAAGAATGATTAGGTATATTCCTGGTAAGACTAGGATCAAGACAGAGTTCCTTAGGAACATTACACTTGGCGATATTATATTAGGTGTGGTATGCCTAGCATTCGCCATAGTGATAATAGCGAGTAACATATTCAAGATCAATGGTGTCGACTATAGGTGGTACGCTCTAATTGGCTGGTTAGCAATAGCGGTCAGTATGTACCTACCTATAGACGATGGATTGAGACTATGGAGCTCGATCACACTTATTATTCGTTTCTCAGCCTTTTCGAAGAAGTACTTCAAAGGGCCAAAGAAGCGAGGATACAAATCAATGGAGATGCTCACTCCGTTCATCAATGTAGAAGTGGGTAAGTTCATTAATTTTGGAGAATACTCTGGTATAGTATTAGAGTTATTTCCTGTAGCACTCGATTTGATGCAAGAAGATCCGCAAGACTCTCTAATTCTCACATTTAGTAGAGCCTTGAAGCGTATATCTCAGCATCAGAGAGCGAGTATAGTGAAGACTAGGAAACCGATGAGATTCGATGTGTTCCTAGATAATGATGATAGAAAGTTTGAGTTGCTAACTCAGCTTCACGAACAAGGTCAGTATACACTAGAAGAAATGGAGACTAGATCTATTATCTTCCGTGAGCGTGTAGAGATGCTAAATAATGCTATCAAAGCTGATCCGATATTACAAAATCACTTCTATTTAGTCCTTTATGGACAAGATAGGACTAACTTAGAAGAGACTGCGATAGGTATCATGAATGACTTGTCTATGGGACAATATACTATCTCTTCTACAATACTAACAGAAGCAGATCTTATTAGCTTCATGAAGTCAAACTATCAGGCGATATATGCAGAGCAAGAGATAAAGGGCTTGCCACCAAGTAGATATGTGGATTGGGTAATGCCTGAGAGAATAGAATTCAAAGTCGCTCGTATGGAGATGGATAAAAAGCCATTCAAACAAATGGTAATATCTAATTATCCTATCGAAGTAGGTAATGGTTGGGCATATCCAATATTCAACCAAGAAGGCACTAGAGTCATCATGAACATTATGCCTGTAGATAAAGATAAGGGCGAAAAAGCAATCGATAAAGCAGTGATGGAAAAGGAGTCAAAGCTCGATAAGACATACAGATCATCTGAAATCATCGAAAAAGAAGCAGACATTGATTCGTTGCATACATTGCTAAAAGACTTGAAGACTAATAACGAACAATTATACGATGTGTCTATTCATATGAGAGTAGAAGAATCTCAGAGAAAAGACTATCGAAATGTATTAAAACAATATGGATTCAAGCATTCTGAACTATTCGGACGACAAGTAGATGCTTTCGTATCGTCTAGTGTGAATAGAATAGACACTATGAAGAACTTCTATCGTAGTATGCCTTCGACAACTATTGCAGCGGCATTCCCTATGATAGACTCTATCATGCAGGACAAGGCTGGATTCTATATAGGAGACTCTGCATCTAGTGGATATCCTGTATTCGTAGACTTCTTCACCCGTGATAGTAAGAAAGGTCGTATCAACTCAAACATGATGGTTATCGGTAAATCTGGTTCGGGTAAATCATATGCGACTAAGACGATACTTACTAATTTGGCAGCGGATAGAACTAAGATGTTTATCCTAGACCCAGAGCAAGAGTATGACATCTTGACTATGAATCTAGGTGGTAAAGTAATCGACGTAGGTACTAATAAATCTGGTATCCTTAATCCTTTCCACATTATGGCGTCGCTCGAAGACCTAGATAGCCAAGGTATAGACGAAGACGCAGATGACGAGGCAATAGACGAGGTAATGAGTAAAGGTACTAATAAGACATTCTTTACTCACCTTCAATTCTTGGAACAATTCTTTAGAGCGATTCTAGAAGGAATCAGTTCGGACGCATTCGAGACATTGAATACTTTGATTGTAGAATTGTACAACAAGAAAAAGATCAACCAATTTACTAACATTGGTAACCTAAAGGCAGAAGATTATCCTATATTCGATGATCTATTTGCCTTGATCCAAGAGAAACTAAAGAAAGAAAAAGATGAATTTTATCGTAACAATCTATTGGTATTAGAGACGTATATTCAAAAGTTCGCTACAGGCGGTAGAAACTCTGACCTATGGAATGGTCCTACTTCGATCTTGACTGATGAAAACTTGATTACATTCAACTTTCAGACATTGTTCGCTAGTAAGAACAATAAGTTGGCGAATGCTCAAATGTTATTGGTATTCAAGTATCTAAACAACGAAATTATTAATAACAAGAAGTTCAATGCAGATTACTATAAGAAGACAGGTGTAGATATCAAGCGACAAGTAGTCGTGGCGGTCGACGAGGCACATATGTTCATAGATCCAGATAGTCCGGTAGCTCTAAACTTCATGGCAGAAATGGCTAAACGTATTCGTAAATATCAGGGTATGCAGATTGTCATTACTCAGAATATCAAAGACTTCCTTGGTACTCCGGAGATTCAGCGTCGTTCTGCTGCGATCATCAATGCTTGTCAGTATAGTATGATCCTACAGTTGGCACCGAATGACATGGCTGACTTGTTAGAATTATATAAATCGGCAGGCGGAATCAATACTCGAGAACAAGAAGGTATTGTTACCGCTCCGTTGGGTAGAGCGTTCTTAATTACAAGTCCTATGGACAGATCATTCGTGAATATCAAAGCACTTCCGAATGTAATAGAAATCATGGGAGAAGGTAAGAAACGTTAAAAAAATGAGCGTAATGCTCATTTTTTTAGATCCTTCAGCTTCGATCAGGAAGAAGATATATAATTACATGTCATTCCGAGCGCAGTGTGGGAATCTACAAAATGTATTAAGTAAGATTAAGTGTAGATTGCCACGATCTAAATATCTCGCAATGACAGGGTCTATGTCATCCTGAGGAGCGATAGCGACGTGAGGATCTACACTTAATCTGCAAGACTGAGTTTAATTACGACAGAGTCTGACATGTCAATCTACACTATGATATTTGGTCGCTTAGATATTTGGCGAATGCTTTACATATCTTCACACTACTATCATCGAAACATTTATTCTCAAGTGCTAATATCATTACGGATCCAATAGCATCACCATCTTTTATGATAGGTACAATAAGTTGGCAAGAATATTCGTTGGTGCCGGCATTGAAGAAGTCTAGCATTTCGCTACCATCATCTTGTTTTTTTATTACAATTTCTTTTTTGTATATTAATTCTTGAACTTCTTCGGAGATTGTTTTATTTATGTATTTTTTCTTGCTAGAAGATAAGATTTTCTCCATATCTGATATTAGTATATCGTGCTCAATACTAACAGAGATGGCTTCTGCTACTGCGTCGCTATATTCTTTAAGAGTAATCATGTCGCTATACTTAGTGAGTAGCAATTTATTACCATCGACTATTCCAATCTCTAATTTACTGCCCACGCGAATATTGAGACTTTTTCTCATTTCTCTAGGGAGTACGATGCGTCCCAACTCATCTACTCGTCTGACTATTCCTTTACATTCCATATGTTATTCTCCTTATTTTAGTATGAGAGAAGTAGCGATAAGTTATTCAAATTTTTCTTGATTAGGATTGAAATTTGTGTTATTATATAGATATGAAAATATTAAAGAAAATAAAAAATGGTTTGAAGATCACTTCTGCGGTTGCACTGATATCTGCTACATTGTTTGCTGGTGTGGCTGGTGCGACAAACCTTACATACGCAGATTATTTGACCGATGAAGAAAAAATTGTCTTAGCGGATAAGTTTGATGCAGATATTAGTTATATGTCTAAATTAAATGGGCATTTCTCAGCTATGGAACATAACGGAGATGAACCTGTTTATGTTTATTTTGATGATACAATTATAGAGAAGGAAAAAGAATATGCTGTAAAGTCTTTGGAATATGTATTTGGTATTGCGAACGAGATAAATTCTAATTATAGGTATCAAATAGTAGATCGCGCTACATATGAATCAAAGGCTAACAAAACTAGGATAAAATATTCGATCGAATGTGATGCAGATTTGAATAAAGTAAACGCTCATGTTCATAGTAGAACTAATATGATAACGCTATTGACCAATAAAAGACTAACGAAAAATCATCATATTTGTATTAATAGAGAATCTATGGATAAAGTAGATAATAAATTTCGTGAGAGTGTATATATACATGAATTATTGCATGCTGTGGCGGGATTTTCAGATGTCTATACAGTAGGGGAAGATAAAAGTACTTCAAAATTTTATGGTAATACTTTCATGAATACTAGACATGATGGAAAAATTAGTAAAATTCTACCTAATGATATAAAATGTATGGTGCTGTCATGTTCAGACGGAACTAAGTCAGATGAAGAATTACAAAGTATTATAGAAAAATATACTAATGATTTTTATGACACATATAGCGATGCGGTAATAGAGCAGACGGGATTCAATGGTAATATAGAAGAGGGATTAGAGTTTGAGGCTACTAGATCGGTAACAGATCTGGATCAAAAGAGTTATGGATATATTTATAATGTGAAGATGGAAAATGGTAGATATGATTTGACTATATTAGATAGAGATTCACATGAGATTTTGGATCAAATATCTGGTAATGTGATTTATTCTAAAGGCATAGCGATTTTACGAGATGTGTCGCTAAAAGTAGGGCTTCGTCCATACGACAAAACTGATCGATATGATGAGGGATGGATAGGGGATTTGGTCATCGGAGAGAAAGACGGTAAAGCATCTTTGTATAACTTCTTAGAGAATGATTTTATGAATGGACAGATTTATGAATTAGAAAAAAATATAATGCAGTAGGCATTATATTTTTTATAATGTACATATTAATTCTTCGATTTCTTTTAGGGTTGAGAATTCTAATATCTTTAACTTAGTTAGAGTTGCGTGGTTTGATGATTTGACATACCACATTAAGTGCTTTTTAAAATATGCTACAAGTGTTCGTTCGGTCTTGTAATATGTCTTTAATAATTCTAAATGTTTAATGATAGTTTCTTTCTTAGAATAAGGCGGAGTGATCCCCTTTAGTGTACTAAATATTTCAGGATTGCCCATTGCTGATCGACCGATCATGACGCCAGCACAACCGATAGATTTGGCATATTCCATGTCTTCGATTGTTCTGATATCTCCGCTCCAAAATACGGGAATATCTACTGAATCTATGAGTTTTTTGTATGCGGATTTATCTACTTCTCCAGCATAGCCTTGTTCACGAGTGCGAGCATGAAGAGTTAAAAATGATACACCGCAGTCCTCACACATTTTAGCAAACTCGATATAGTTTTCTACACCATCAATACCGAGTCTGAATTTGATGGATACGGGTTTGTTAGCATATTTTACTAGAGTAGAGATTACTTTTCTAGTAGATTCTAGATCTCTCATCATAGCAGACCCATCGTGATTTTTGACGATTTTAGGCGCGGGACAACCGCAGTTGAAATCAATTATGTCAAAATTATCAAATAATTTGCTAGCGAATGCTTCTTCTATTACTTCTGGTTCGTGACCAAATAATTGGCAACATTTTAGTGAACCAGCTTCTTCTCTAAGCATTTTTTCGGTACGAAAACTTTTATTTGCCAACGCTTTTAGACTAATCATTTCGGTGACAACCATATCTGCTCCATGATCGGCACAGATTTTTCTAAATGCAAAATCAGTAACACCTGCCATAGGTGCTAAAGCAATTATGAATTTATCAAATTTTATTTTCATACTAAGAGTATATTCAAAAATATCATTTTTTCAAAATAATTTTATGTATTTTACAGAAAATAATCTTATGAAAAAAAGTGGTTTGATTAGCGGTGCTTTGATATTATCAGTAGGTACAGTCTTAGCAAAAGTCTTTAGTGCAATTTATCGAATAGTGTTGACCAGAATATTGGGTGGTGTAGGTATTGGCCTGTATCAATTAATTTTTCCACTATATTCACTGTGTGTAGTGATTGTTACTGCAGGATTACCGCTGGCTGTATCAAAGTTGGTGGCTAGATATCCAAATAATGCTCAAAAAATCGTTAAGAAAACAATATTTGTTATGACATTAGTAGCGTTGTTGATTACTATCATCATGCTATTTGTCGGTAGAGTGAGCGTGTCAAGGGAAATATATAATTGTTATTTTATATTAGCACCGACGCTTGTGGTGATCGCAAGTTCTTCGATTCTAAAAGGATATTTTCAAGGAATTAATCATTTTACACCTAGTGCAATTTCTAATATTATCGAACAATTCATAAAAATGGTGATAGGACTCGTGTTGGCGGTTTCGTTTATTGGCATTAGTTTATCTGCGTCGATAATTGGTGCGATGCTTGGTATCATGATTAGTGAGATCGTATCATTGATAGTATTGATAATTTATTATAGAAAAGTGAAACTTAAAGACAAAGATAAAATCGATCTAACGTATAGTGAGATACTTCGAGATATTCTTCCTATCACCGTTACTAATATAATTTTACCACTTGCCTCATTTATCGATAGTATTGTTGTTGTGAAATTACTTAATAATAATTTTACAGATAATGTATCCATATTTTTATATGGATTAGAAAGTGGGGCTGTAAGTAGTTTGGTATCCATTCCTACGATATTTTCTTTCGCTCTTGCGAGTGTGCTGTTGCCTAATATTGCTAAGAATAGTAACACATGGAACAAAAACTATAATTTATCTCTGTCTGTGAAGATTATTCTAACGATAGTTGTTCCTTGTGTAATATGTTTTGTCTTTATTCCAGATAGATTGATAGGGGTATTGTATGGCGATAGATTGTCTGATCTGGGAATAGATGGTACTAAGATAGCGAGTGCATTATTGTCCTTATCTGGAATTGGTATGGTGGCACTATCAATTAATCAAATATATTCAGTGTCGCTTCAGGGAGTCAATGAGAGAATTGTTACGATTAGGAATATGATTATTGCAGTTGTCATTAAATACATTATAGAATTAATTTTCTTACCTACTATAATGCTTAATATATATTCACTTGCCATAGCGAATACTGTGTGTTACATTGTGGTATTAGCACTGAATCATGCAGAAATAATGAAAGTTTTTCATTTAAAAATCAATTACACATTTGGTGCAAAGTTATTGCTCGCTAATTCTTTAATGGTATTGGCGATGATCGGTATACTTGCTTTTGGTAATTCAATTTCTAATACATTGTTGGCGGGAGTGGTCGGTGTTATAGTGTATTTAGGAAGTTTGATTTTGTTGAAAGTTTTTAATCGAAACGACTATGCGATGCTGAAATATAGCAAATAATTTCTTAAGATGAGATAAATAAAAACTCAATCCAACATGGGTTGAGTTTTTATTTCTTTTTCCTTCTTAAGCGAAAGAAATCTTTAATTAATTTTTTATTTTCTTCTTCGTATTCGGTATCTTGAATACTTTTAGTAGTATGATTTAGAGTATTGGTCATGAGATCAAATCGAGAGATGCCGCCATTGGCTTCGTCGCGTACAGCATAATATAGATTTTTAATTCTAGCATTAAGTATCGCACCGGCGCACATTGGACATGGTTCTAATGTGACAAATATATCGCAGTCGTCCAATCTCCAAGATTTTAGTTTTTTACAGGCCTTTTCGATTGCTAAAATCTCTGCATGGTGAGTAGCGATATTGGATTTTTCACGTTTATTATAGGCTTTTGATATTATTTTACCATTTCGTACGATTACCGCTCCTACGGGAATCTCTTCTTTCGAGCAGGCTAAGTAGCCTAATTCTGTGGCTTTTTGCATTGGATTTATTATTCTTGTTTTCATTAGATATATTTTGCACTATTGTTGATCTAAAGTCAATAGAATTAGCAAATTCTATTGCTTTATTTAGAGCTAATATAGGTACGTCTTTATTTCTCATATATATTTCAGGCAAGACGTCTTCTGTGAGAGGATGAGGTATTGAGTCGTCTCCAATTTCTATAGTATATGCAGGAATGGTGAGTGAATTGATGCACCAATCTTTGTATCCTCCGGTAGAGTTTTCAGTAAATATTAATGGATAGCCAGTAACTTCACTTAGAGATTCTCCGATATTTTGATCACGCAATATGATTTCTTCAGATTGATTCTCAAAACCATAATATATTACATTACCTTTGCTGTGATAGGATATGGTTAGTAAAGGACGAGTTTGTAGAGTGAAGGCTATTAGATCTCGCACTTCGCGTTCGCTCTCAGGGTAGAAACCAATAAAATCTTCCGTCGCTGGACAGCGCACATTTTGACTGCCACCGCCCCAATCTGCATCAAAATTAGTATTAAGATCGACTAGATTGATATTTGCTTTGAATAGATCAAAATTAGTACTGCCATTATTAGCACTTATTAAGTAATCTCTAGTAATAGGGCATTCGACAGAATCTATTCCATCTAATACTAACTCTGCGCCGTCTGGGTTGGTGAGAAATATAAAATAAATACCACCTTCTTTAATAGCATCTGTTAGATAAAGATTTCGTGCTTGCTCGATCATTAAAAGAGTGGAGATATATTCTCTAGCATGAATACCGCCTTGTATTAAAATCTGAACACCGTCATAACTGCCTACATGGGTGGCTAAAATATTTTTACCTAATGTAGATTTGCCAATATTAAATATGTCTAATCCTTCTTCTTGTAATTGCAATATTTTATTAACTAATTCTTGATATGTCATAAAAAATCACCTCTAAAGGTGATATACGCAAATATTGAGATATTTGTGAATGGACTTATACGCAAATATTGAGATATTTGTGAATTATTTATGATAAGAAATATTATTTAGAATAGTAAAAGATCTGTATAATTGTTCTAAGAATATTACTCTCATTAATTGATGAGGAAAGGTCATTTTTGAAAAAGAAATTCTTTCATTGCAAGACATTTTTAATTCATATTCTAATCCATTAGATGCTCCAATGATGAAAGATATTTCACTAGTTGTTAATGTGAGAGTATTGATTTTGCTAGCGAGTTCTTCACTTGATAGCATTTTGCCATTAATATCAAGGCATATAGTATGTCCTTTGATATGTTTTTTTATCTCCAAAGCATCTTTTTTTAGTGCCGAAATAATATCTGCGTCATTGTTTGATCTAGGTATATTTTCTTTGATTTCTACAATATTCAGATCACAGAATCTACTGAGCCTTTTTTTGTATTCAAGAATAGCATCTCTTAGGTATTGCTCTTTTATATCTCCGATAGTTATTAGATTGATTTTTATCATTAGATTATCCCCCATATAAAACTTGATATAGTAATTAATGCTCCTAATATTATACTAGCGATGAGTGGTAATTTGTCTATCAGATTAGAGTTTTTTGTTTGACCTACACCGATAGAAGATTTTATTTTTTCACTTTTTGATAAAATGTAGTTTATTTCAGTTAGTTTTGTCTGAGCCTCTAAAAAGGGTGTGTTTTGTAGCCCTAGATCATTTAGTGTATTGTACATACTAGTTTTGACTCGCTCAATGGTGAGTTTTTTGGTAAGATATACATAAGCATAAAGTGAAAACATTATAATTAGTGATGTTAGTAAAATATATAACAATACATTACTTAGAAGAAATTCTTCTATGATATTTACAAACTTGGCTAAAGGGAAGTTTAGATATTTGCCATAAAAGAAATAAGTGCTCAAGAAATTATTCATGAAGTGAATGATCATACATGGTATAATACTATCTGATATTAACGCCACATATCCTATTAGTATGCCTAATATTGAGGCATAGAAGAATTGATTAATATTTAAATGAATTAGTCCAAACAAGATAGAAGATGTCAATAGTGCGACTCTAGGATTGTGATATTTTCTACTGGTCATTAGCATTATGCCACGATGTAAAACTTCTTCACATATTCCAGGTAGTATTGCCGATAGTGCGAATTCTTTTAGAAGGGTAGTGTAGTTTAATTTGATAGTAGTACCGGATGATAAATTCTCATAACCAAATATTGAAATAATAATGTGAAATAAATCTGCGATAAAGGTATTTAATATATATAATACTACGCCCAATGCTACCGCAATTAAGATTGTTTTGAAACTAATTTTTTTTAGTCCAACATCTTGACAAGTTTTCTTGAAAGATTTACTAACTAATAAAGTATACAACAATAAGGGAATAGCCAACATTACTACGATTTGGATTAAGAATGATGACAAAAATTCGTTTTTAATAAGGCCGAAATATCCCAACACGAAAACTAAAGCTATGAGTGTCATAGCTATAAAATATATTAAATTTATTTTAAAATAGTTTTTATTTTTCATAGTAGTATATTTGCGATATTATATGCGATCCAGATGATAATCATGAATACAAGTGATGCGGTTAAATAAAGTGTTTCTTTTTGTGAGAGTTTTACTTGTTTAGAAGATTTGTTTCCTTTAATAGTAAAATATATCACAATAGACAAGAATAAAACTGCAAGAATGATAGCGAGCATGATATATGTCCAATGATCAAATACCAAGCTAATATTAAAAAATGATAATGTTAGTGACAAGAAATTGTTTACAGCATGCATTAGTATTGGATAGAATATATTGTCTTCTTTATACATTACTAATGTGAGCAATATACCAATGAAGAAAGGGTATACTGTCTGACTAATTGACATATGGAATACGCTAAACATTAGTGCTGTAATTAGTATTGAGAAAATTCTGCCATGTTTTTTTAGCCCCTTGAAGATAATTCCTCTAAACAATAATTCTTCCATAATTGCGGGAAGTATTACTAGCGATATTATTGATACTAAATAATTTATCAGGTCTGTAAAATCATATGGCGCATCTGGAAGAGTGATTCCTATATTAATAAAACCCAAATTGATAAGGTAAATAATAGGATACAATGACAAGAAAGATAGTACAGCAATTAGAGCGTATATCAATGATTTTTTTACAGTTGGTTTGTGGAATATTTGGTTATTTTTACCTTTGTTAAAGAAGAAAAATATACCAAGCATTGTACCGTCTAGAGCAAGTGTACTTATAAGGTATCCCCATGCTCCACTCATGAAAGATTCAGATTGTTCTATCGGTAGGCCTAATATGCTTATAAAAAACAAAAGCAGTGTGGTTACCAAAAGTACAGCTAACTGACAAAAAATAAATCCTATTACAAAAGATAGTGCACTATCTTTTACACTTAGTTTAAAATCTTTCATACTTAGTATTATACTAAAATAATTAATTTTAGCAATAGTTTTTTTAGCAAGTGTTTGAAAATTTTAGCATAAGTATATGTATGAATTACATTTATTATAAATCAACAATTGAAAAAGAAGAATTACATAGAATGAATATAGTGATAGATGATGGGGTGATAATCGCAGAAGGTGTAAAGATTTCGCATGGTGTATGTTTGTTGGGGGATACTGAAATAGATGAGGGAGTAGAGATAGGTAGTAATAGTATCATTGAGAATTCAAATATAGAGTCAGGGGTCAAAATTCAATCTTCTGTGATCAAAGATTCTGTTATAAAGAAGTCATCTACTGTTGGGCCGTTTGCGCATATTAGAAATAATACTACAATCGGTGAAAATTGTAGGATAGGGAACTTTGTAGAAATTAAAAATACGACTATTGGAGATGGGTGTAAAATCGCACATCTTACATATGTTGGAGATGCTAGTTTGGGCGTGAATTGCAACTTGGGTTGTGGTGTGGTTTTTTGCAATTATAATGGAGAGATAAAACAATTCTCAACCATTGGAGATAATGTATTTATTGGATCCAATGTGAATATTATAGCACCTGTAAATATTGGAAATTGGGCATATATAGCAGCTGGTAGTACGATTAATAAAGATATTGATATTGACGAATTTTCAATCGCTAGATCAAGGCAAGAG
>JAZOUZ010000023.1:0-2991 GCA_045658505.1 Candidatus Onthoplasma sp.
AGGACTAGATTTAGATAATTTCTTACCATCTTGAGCGAGCAACATTGGAGTAGTAGCAATTTTCTTGAATGGAGCTTTGCCTGTCAAAACTACGCTCATCACGAGTAGAGAATAGAACCAAAGTCTAATTTGTTCTTTTCCTTCGATAACGCAGTTCACAGGGAAGTTCTTTTCGAAGAATTCTTTGTCTTCAAAATATTTCTTAGTACTGAATGGAGTAATACCAGCGTCTAACCAGCAGTCGCCGACCTCTTTAATTCGGTCTACTTTGCTATTACAGTGTGGACAATTAATCTTCACGCTATCAATATATGGACGATGTAGATGAGGTAGTGATTCTACTTCTTTAGGGTCTGCTAGTTTTTTGAATTCTTCTAGACTGCCTACTATGGTTAATTCACCACATTCTTTACATGGATAGAAAGGTAGAGGTAGACCATAATATCTAGATCTAGAGATTGCCCAGTCTCCCATGTTGGTCAACCAGTCTAACATACGCTTCTTCATGAATTCTGGTTGGAACTCTACATCATCAATAGCAGATATTAATTGTGGACGAAGTTCATCCATTTTGATTACCCATTGATCTACTAGTCTGAATAGTAGTGGGTTTTTACATCTCCAACAATGTGGATAATTGTGTGAATATTTGTGGGTATAATACAATTTACCACGCTCACGCATTTTGTCGAATACAAAATCACGTGTTTCGTCGGTATTAGCATTCTTGCCTGCGAATAGTCCGAAGTGGTCATAATAAATTCCAGCTTCATCAATAGGGCATATCTTAGGAAGGTTTAGAGATTTTCCTAATTCAAAGTCGGCATCACCACAGCCTGGAGCAATGTGTACTGCTCCTGTACCTTCATCGGCACTGACTTCGTCCCATAGAACGATCTTGTGTTCAAAGTTTTGTTCGCTTAATTCAGGGAAACAAGTCTCGTATGTAAGACCTGCTAGTTCGCTACCTTTTATAGTATCGATTATTTCAACCACATCATCTTTTAGTACTTTCATAGCAGATGCGCATACGATTACATTTCTATCACTTGATTTGATCTTCACGATATTGTAGTCAAGCTCTGGATTCACAGCGATCGCTACGTTGGCAGACAATGTCCATGGAGTAGTGGTCCATACCAACATATCGTTATTAGTATTTTTGATTGGACATTTGAAGAATATGGCCAAACAGGTAACGGTCTTATATGCATCGTCATCGCTCATCTCGTGGTCAGATAGGCTAGTACCACAACGAGTACACCAACGCATGATTCTATGACTATTAGCAATCCAATTCTTCTCTTGACACTTCTTCAAGAAATGCCATATTGTAGTGATATTGTTGTCTGAATTGGTGTAATAGCTATCATCCCAATTCATCCACTGACCAAGACGGATAGATGATTCGGTTTGAGATTTAGAATACTTGTCAACAGTGGACATACATGCTTCTACGAAGCGATCAATACCATATGCTTCGATATCTTTCTTGCTATCTAGACCTAATTCACGTTCTACGCGTAGTTCGACAGGTAATCCATGTGCATCAAATCCGTTTTGATAATGTTCGTCGCAACCGCACAGAGATGCGAATTTGATCATTGCGTCTTTGAAAGTACGATTGTATGCATGGTGTAGACCCATAATATAGTTGGCTGTAATTGGGCCATCTAGAGTAGCAAAATATTTGCCTGAGTTTTTGTTTTTAGCCTTTACTTTCTCGAAAGTGTCATTTTCTTTCCAAAATGACAATACACTTTCTTCCATTTGGACATAATTAAGACTCCCTTGTTCTTTTTTCATGATTTCTCCTTTAAATAAAAAATTTCTTTAGCAAAACAAGATTTCGCTAAAGAAACGGAATACCACTTGTTATGCTATGGGCTATCACCCAATTCTTCTATAACGGGAATACCCGGCGCCCTTACTAAAATTTCAGATTGCAACTCCGAAAGTGATAATCAATAGTATTCACAAATTGTTTCGCACCAACCAACAACTCTCTTCTTGCTAGCACTATGATCGTGTCTTTCATCAATGTTTTTATGTTTTAATTATATCATGCTAGTTCTTTGTTGTCAACAATATTTTAAGAAAATATACAATGAAAGCATCTTGACAATTTTTGACTTTCATATTAATATAAAGATATGAGTATGTTTTCATTTGTTTTAGTTATTTTAATTATAGGTTTTGCGTTTTTACCAATTAAATTGTAAAAGTATTTTTGTGTTAGTTACAAATCTTAAGAGGAATATGGAAAAATTTTTTATTTAATTTAAAAAAAAATCGAGAATTTTTCTCGATTTTTTAGCGTTTTTGTTGAATTTTTAAAGATCTGATTAAATTTTCCAATCTATTGGTGTTATGTTATGTTGACTTAAGAATTCATTGCATTTACTAAAATGTTTACAGCCAAAGAATCCATTATATGCAGAGAATGGACTAGGGTGGGCGCTGGTTAGTATGAGATGATTTGGATTATTTAGTAATGGTAAGAATGATTTCGCATGGTTACCCCAGAGCATGAATACAATTGGCTGATTGAGTTCGTTTAGGATCTTAACTATTTCACGAGTAAATGTATGCCATAGTTCGTTAGAGTGGCTGGCAGGCAAATGTTCGATGACAGTGAGACTAGTATTGAGCAGTACTACGCCTTGCTTCGCCCAAGGTGTCAGGTCTGTACTAGAGGACATCTCTATTCCGAGATCTGAATTAATTTCTTTGAAAATATTTTTTAAACTTGGTTGGGGTGTGCCATTATGACAGCTAAATGCGAGTCCGTCCGCTTGACCATATGTGTGATAAGGATCTTGACCGATTATCACGACTTTAGCATTATTAATAGGTACGTGGTTAAGTGCGGAAAAAATTTTCTCTTTAGGTGGGAAAATGGATTTTGTAGCATACTCATTTTCTAGCCATGAGAAAAGTTCTCGTTTGTATTCTATTGAGAATCTATTAGTCAAAGCGTCTGACCAATCT
>JAZOUZ010000024.1:0-2374 GCA_045658505.1 Candidatus Onthoplasma sp.
TGCACTCTATATTTTTTCAATTTTTGTATACAATTTCAGTGTGAAATTATGAGCATCTACCATATTAGAGTATACCGAATCTATTACCACACCATCGCTTAAATTTATCGTCTGATTACCATCGACAGGAGTCAATGTATAATAACTATTAGTACTAGCATCAGGATAGAATAGATCATAATTTGGCTGGTATACCAATACATTTTCCATTAACTTTCCCGCGACATAACATTCAAAATAATAAGATATTTTGTATTTTCCACTACTATTAATCTTAAGATCAATATCCACTTGGAAGATTGTTCCACCGCTGAAATTACTAGGTGTACGGAATTCAGTCATCTGTTCATTATTGACAATATAAGTTGCTTTCACATCGCCACTCTTAATTAGATACAAGAAGCAATTCGCATCAGATTCTAGCGTTAGCGAATATAATACAATCGCCAAAATAGATATAATCAATAATACAGACAAAGCAATTATAATCACCCTATTTCTAGTACCTCTGAATGAATGAGACTGTACTTTCTCTTCATTCATTTTTTCTAGATCTTTATTACTAATACTGTTATCTTTTAGTTTACTCTTAGTAGGTGATTTCACTACCGTTTTAGGAGGACTCTTGGTTACAGTCTTAGTGATGGTCGTCTTTGTTGTTGTTTTTGTTGTTGTAGTCTTAATAGTACCATTTAATGATTTCTTAGTACTAGACTTAGTATCTCCACCTATCTTAGTAATCTTAGGCTTTGATTCTGTTTTTTTAGGCGTAGATGAAGAACGCGTAGTATTTACTTCATCTAATGGCATATCAGTCATGGTCGCCTTATTAAAATCATTCTTCATTTACCCCTCCTTTATATTCTCTATAAATTTTTAAAATGAACTAGTCGCTGAAGTTTCTATAGTTAATACTATTTTCAACGATTCAGAATGCTTAAGATTCTTCATGCTTGAATATGGAATAGTGAAACCTGTCAACATGGTTGCTTGATCATTTGAATCCATTGACGTAGGTATAGAATCTGTACCCGTATAGTAATAATAATTAT
Source organism: Candidatus Onthoplasma sp. (assembly GCA_045658505.1). Taxonomy (GTDB): domain Bacteria; phylum Bacillota; class Clostridia; order Christensenellales; family UBA1242; genus Onthoplasma. Next base: position 1,053 of record JAZOUZ010000024.1, read on the forward strand.
TGATATAACTAAAAATATTAGCATCATTTTTTGTTTCATCAGATCCGGAAATTGTTACTCCGGATAATGCAGTATCCGTACCAGACACCATCACTTCGAACTTAAATCTTACATATCTAGATCCACCACTTGCATCTTCATTTTTTAATATGAGTGTTAAACTTTCACTTACATCTGACTCAATAGGACCAGACAAAGTAATATACGAATTTTTACTAAGTGTATCTATCTTATTAGCAGGTGCTATACTATTTTGATACAATGACAATTGTAGATCTTCTATTAGGACGTTAATTTCTATTCTATTAGGATCACTAACTACAAACCACGCCTTCGATGCACCGATTACAGAGAAGAAAAGACATGTCAGTAACATCATTACTGATATAATAGTTATTGACCGTGTTTTTTCTTTTCTTATCATTTACTTACTCCTTATTGCCAAGTATCCCAAATACCCTTATTATCATTAAGAATTAATGCACCATCTTCGTCTTCTATATACTCGCCATTCTCATCTGTTAAATACATTTCCCATGATTTACACGCACCATTAGTTGATTGTATTGCTTCGAATCTAATAGTTATCCTAATATTTTTACCCAACATGGCATTTGGCGCACTATTGGATAATAGTATTTTATTGAATGGGGTATTGGTCTGACCTGCAGTTATAGCATTAGGTATAAAATATGTAATATTTGTACCATCGTCGGTGTTTTGATTTTTGATACTTGTAGCAGGATTATCTCCATTATAGAATGAGAAATATTTACCATAATTGGTACTAGCATCTACCACATCGTTATTTACAGCATATGCATCTATCCAGAATCGAATATAAACGCTACAAGAATTGCTATCAGCCTTAAATCCTACAGATGTCAATTTAGTACTATTGTATTGTACTTCAAATGGAGTACCACGAGTAACTACACCGACAGGATTTACCTCTAATGTATTCCCACTCTCTACTATACCATTACTAGATGTTGTAGTATAATAGAAATTTACTTGTATATTATTAAATTCAGCATCTCCATTAATAATAGCCGAAGCGGTAAAGTAAGAATAAGTAATATTGAATATGCACAAAAAGGCCAACGATAGAACGATGACAGCTGTCAATATATTTAGTTCTTTAGTATTTGACCTTTTCATTCATTTTCTCCTTTATTTTAAGTAATTAGCAATTTCTGTTTCAAATGTATCTGACCAACCGGTAATATTACTTGATGCTGTGTACTGAATATACTCTATACTGCCCGTACTGCTCATTGTAATATCCAGATTCTGACCAGGACGCAAGATACCAATGAAAT
>JAZOUZ010000025.1:0-3794 GCA_045658505.1 Candidatus Onthoplasma sp.
TACCCCTCCTTTTATTCACAGTTTTATTACATAATTTCTATCGCTATTTATACAAAAAATGGCAAATTGCATTGTTAGTTATTGCCATTTAGAATAATAAAACCCGTAAATTTATGTAAATTTTATAATATTAATTATAAAAAGTCAATGTTTAATAATCTTTTTTTATTAAATGATATCTATTTTTATCAAAATCAATTATTTTTTCCGCTCTCATCTTACTTAGTTCAGTAGACATAGCACTACGGTCTACTGATAGATAGTTGGCTAATTCTGTCTTATTATAAGGAATCTCGAAATATGTACTATTCGCTTTATTGACCATAGTAGTAAAATATGACATCAACTTATCCCTAATCGTCTTCTTAGACATATGTGTCAGTTTTTCTGTTAATTCCAAATTATTCTCAGCGAGCATCTGCACCAAATGTCTAGACACTATCTCATGACGCTTACATTTATTGCCACATGGCGTGATCAATCTATGTCTATTCATAAACATTACTAATGTCTTCTCACTAGCCACCACACTATCTTTATACACTTCGTCTACATTGTATGCTGACTCTATACCATATACATCTCCACGTCTCATCTGCCTAACTATCGATATGTCACCAAGGCTATCCACATTCTTCACTATCGCAGATCCTTTTAGAATCAACACTACTTCTTCCATAGGATCACCCTGAGATATTACCTCTTCATTTTTATAAAAAGTCTTGAATCTAGTCTTAAAACAAAACATCATCGCTTGACACTCAAACTCTGATGCCATGTTGAAAAGTTTAGTTTTATTTAAATATTCAAAATATTCCATAAAAACCTCATTTTGTTGTAAAAACAACACATTTTATATTTTCATTATAGTATAATGGTCATGTAAAGTCAAACAAAGCACGAATTTTGTTTGAAAATGAATTAAACTAAGGAAGGGAGAAAGTATGAAAGTTATTAAGAGAAACGGCTCTGAAGTAGTATTCGATGCTGACAAAATCAAGAAAGCAGTAACCAATGCTAACAACAACATCGATGAACTATCTAAGAGATTGTCTGATGATCAAATCACGAAGATCACTACAGATGTTACCGCCAAGTGCGAGAATATGGGTCGCGCTGTCGGTGTAGAAGAAATTCAAGACATGGTAGAATTTGCTATTATGGGTGAGGGAGCTTTTGAAGTAGCTAAGCACTATATTACATATAGATATAATAGAGCATTAGCTAGACAAAAGAATACTACCGACGACAAGGTTTTCTCTTTAATTGACTGCCAAAACGAAGAAGTAAAGCAAGAGAATAGTAATAAGAATCCTACTGTAAACAGTGTACAACGTGATTATATGGCTGGCGAAATGAGTAAAGACTTGACCAAGAGATTCCTGTTACCAGCAGATATTTGGAAAGCACATGAAGATGGGCTGATCCATTTCCACGACGCCGACTATTTCGCACAACGTATGCACAACTGCGACCTAGTGAATCTAGAAGATATGCTACAAAATGGAACAGTTATTTCTAATACCCTAATCGAGCGACCACATTCATTCTCTACTGCTTGTAATATCGCTACGCAGATAGTAGCACAAGTAGCCTCTAGTCAATATGGTGGACAAAGTATCAGCTTAGCTCACCTTGCACCATTCGTAGAAGTAAGCAGACAAAAGATTAGAAAAGAAGTAATCAATGAACTAACAGAAGCAGGTGCTCCTTTCAACGATGAAATTATTCACAAAATAACCGAACAAAGAGTAAGAAGAGAAATTAATCGTGGTGTTCAAACTATTCAATATCAAGTAATTACACTAATGACCACTAATGGACAAGCTCCATTCGTTACTGAATTCATGTACTTAGGCGAAGCGAAGAACGAACGTGAACGTGAAGACTTAGCTATGATCATTGAAGAAACGTTACTTCAAAGATATCAAGGCGTCAAAAACGAAAAAGGTGTATATGTTACTCCTGCATTCCCTAAAATTATATATGTATTAGAAGAAGACAATATTCACCCAGATAGTAAGTATTATTATCTCACCGAATTGGCTGCCAAGTGCACTGCGAAGAGATTGGTACCAGACTATATTAGTGAGAAGAAAATGTTAGAGCTCAAAGTAGATAAGAATGGCGAAGGTCATTGTTATACCTGTATGGGTTGTCGAAGTTTCCTTACTCCATTCATTGATGAAAATGGCAAACCAAAATACTATGGCAGATTCAATCAAGGCGTAGTAACTGTCAACCTAATCGACATTGCACTATCTGCACACAAGGATATGAAGAAATTCTGGGAGATCTTCGATGAGCGTATGGAATTATGCCATCGTGCATTACAAGCTAGACACGAACGTCTAACAGGTACAATGTCTGACGCAGCTCCAATATTATGGCAACACGGAGCGCTCACTAGACTTGCTCCAGGCGAAACTATTGATAAATATCTACATGGTGGTTATTCTACATTATCTCTCGGATACGCTGGACTATGGGAAACTGTTCTTGCTCTTAATGGTAAGAAACTCACCGAGCCAGAAGGAAAAGCTCTTGGCTTAGAGATCATGAGAAAACTCAATGAATATACTAAGAAATGGAAATTAGCCGAAAATATCGACTACTCACTCTATGGCACACCGCTAGAGAGTACTACATACAAATTTGCTAAAACATTACAAAAACGTTTCGGTATTATACCAGGCGTTACTGATAGAAATTATATCACTAATAGTTATCACATTCACGTCAGTGAGAATATTGATGCATTCTCAAAACTAGCGCTTGAGAGTGAATTCCAAGAATTGAGTCCAGGTGGTGCTATTAGCTATATCGAAGTACCTAATATGCAGGATAATATCGAGGCCGTACTTCAAGTTATTAAATTTATTTATGACAACATTATGTATGCCGAACTTAATACTAAGTCTGACTACTGCCAAGTATGTAACTACGACGGCGAGATCTTAGTAGAAGAGGATAAAGACGGCAAACTAATCTGGAAATGTCCAAACTGTGGTAACTTAGATCAGACTAAGATGAATGTTGCCCGTCGTACTTGCGGATACATAGGCAGTCAGTTCTGGAATCAAGGCAGAACTCAAGAAATAAGAGATCGAGTATTACATTTATAATTTAGTATTGCGACAACAAAAATGATTAAATAAGGTGGTTTGAGCAATGAATTATGCCAACATAAAATATAACGATATCGCGAATGGAGAGGGAGTTAGAACCTCTCTATTTGTGAGTGGCTGTACTCATCACTGTCCGCACTGCTTTAATAAAGAAACTTGGGACTTTAATTTCGGCAAACCTTTCTCTAAAGAAGTGGAAGATAAGATAATAAAATCTATGAGTCCTCACTACATTAATGGACTAACGCTTTTAGGTGGAGAACCAATGGAACCAGCTAATCAGCAAGGATTGTTAGATTTCGTTAAAAGAGTAAAATCAACTTATCCAAATAAAACTATTTGGTGCTACACAGGATATCTATTTGATCGCGAGTTGCTCTCACCTAGTCGTGCACACTGTCCTTGGACTAAGGAACTATTATCATACATTGATATAATTGTCGATGGCGAATTCAAAATTGATCTAAAAGACATTACCCTAAGATTCAAAGGTTCTAGTAATCAGCGTGTAATCGATGTGCAATCAAGTCTGAAAGAAAACAAAGTAATCCTAAGTCCATACAATGAAAAAAGAAATAAAGAAATATCTTTAGCTTTGTAACAAAAAATAAATCTCTACATTATTGTAGGGATTTTTTAATTATTTTATTATATTAAATTGATTTT
>JAZOUZ010000026.1:0-12028 GCA_045658505.1 Candidatus Onthoplasma sp.
TGATGAATTAAATTCAGAACAGATTGATTATATAAAAAGTTTTTATACAGATATCATACAAGATAGATATCATTATATTGATGAATTATTACGAGAAGTGGTCGTTACTAAGTCGGAATATATCTATGGATATTCTAAGATGGACAAAATGTTGCTGAATCCTTTAGTCATGCTAGTAGGTTTTAGTCTAATATTTTTACTAAGCATCTATCTTATATTTTTCTTAGTTGGTGGTTGGTTGAGTGATGGACTGAGTTTTCTGTATGAGAATTATCTTGTCCAACCTATCATGAATATTATCTTAACGATCACGGATAATGTGTGGTTGATCGAATTTTTTCAAAATGGAGTATTCTCATCAATTGGTAGTGTGTTAGGATTCTTACCACAAGTTTGTCTGTTATTTGTGTTCTTGACAATACTAGAAGATAGCGGACTAATATCTCGTATGGCTTATGTCTTTGATGATTTTTTATCCATATTCGGACTGAATGGAAAAGCGCTATATATAATGCTGATGGGATTGGGGTGCAACTCTATGTCCACCATGGCGAGCAGAAATATGGGCGAGAATAATTTGCGCATAAAATCGGCAATACTAAATCCTTACATTAGTTGTATGGCAAGGCTGCCTGTATATATGGTGATAGCATCTGCTTTCTTTGGTGTGAAATCATATTTAGTCATAGTAGGACTATATTTGTTAGGGTTTATTATTTCACTTCTCATGAGCCTAGTGCTAACTAAGACGATTTTGCCTAAAAAAGATAATAATATTTTATTAGAATTTCCGCCACTTAAAGGTATTGATCCTAAGCATGTTTTATACGTAGCGAGACAGAATGCTATAGATATGACTAAGCGAATATTTGGTATAGTGCTATGCGTTGGAATCATAGTTTGGATATTGTCTCATACATGCTTTGATTTACGATTCACACAGATTATGACTGATAGTATTTTATTTGTTATCGCAGATAAAATATCATTCATATTTGCTCCACTAGGGCTAAATAGTGCTGGTATAGTGTCAGCACTAATAGTGGGCATCATGGCTAAAGAACTTATCATATCTACTATGTCTATATGTAATAACGTGAGCACTAATTCAGCACTGTCTATGAGTCTCGTGAGCGCTAGCAGTGTAATATCTTTTTCTATTCCTAGTGCAATATCTTTTCTGATATTTACGTTACTATATTGTCCATGCATATCCAATATAGCAATACTCAAGAAAGAAACCGACAAGTTTTATATGTGTTTTTCGATCATTAGTCAATTCACATTAGCGTATCTAATTAGTTTCATAATTTATCAGAGTATGATAAATGGTATTATTTTCACTCTCATCATAATGTCTGTAATAATATTAATTATGTCGGCTATTATATTAATTTACCAAAAATTTAAGCGAGACAAGTGTTTATTATGCGGAAAGTGTAAATAATTTACAAAAATTATTGAAAAAATTAAAAATATTTGCTATACTATCATCATTATGAAAAAACCATTAGTAGCGATCGTAGGTAAGCCCAATGTGGGTAAGTCTACCTTCTTCAATAAGATCGCAGGAAGCAAGATTAGTATAGTAGAAGATATCCCAGGTGTTACTAGGGATAGAATTTTTGCCAACGCAGAGTGGTGTGGATATCAATTTCAGATAGTAGATACTGGCGGGTTAGACTTTAAGAAGGACGATGAGATTAATAAACGTATTATAGAGCAAGCGAACTTGGCTATTGATCTAGCAGATGTAATAATCCTATTCGTAGATGGCAAGGAAGGTCTGACTCATGACGATATAGAGGTGGCGACTCATCTTCGTAGAGCAAAAGCTCCAAAAGTGCTCGCTGTCAACAAATTAGATAACTATGAAGTAGAGAAGACTTATGAATTTTACGAGTTAGGATTGGGTGATCCTATAGGAATCTCAGCAGAGCAAAGTAAGGGACTAGGAGACCTGCTAGACGAAGTGGTGAAACATCTAAAGAGAGTAGAGAAAGATGATTACGAAGATGCTATTAAGATCGCTCTAGTCGGTAAACCAAATGCGGGCAAATCTAGTATTACGAATAGGTTACTCGGCGAAGATAGAGTAGTAGTTAGTTCAATAGCGGGTACGACTCGTGACGCTATCGATAGTCCTTTTAGATGGAATAATAGAGATTATGTACTAATTGATACAGCAGGGTTAAGGAAGAAAGCGAAGATTGAGCCAGATAGTATCGAGAGATATAGTGTTATTCGTACACTTAGTGCTATTGAGCGATGCGATGTGGCAGTCTTAGTGATAGATGCTAGCGAAGGCATCACAGAGCAAGACGTGAAGATCGCTGGGCTTATCCATGAGCAAGGCAAACCAAGCATTATAGTAGTGAATAAATGGGATCTAATAGAGAACGCTGAAGACAAGAGAAAGGCATTCGAGAAACAATTCGATGTAGATCTTGCATTCATGAGATATTATGTTACTGTATATGTCTCATGTGCTACAGGACAACGTATGGGTCAAATAATGGAAAAGGTAGATTATGTACTCGCTAATGCTAAGCGTGAGATTCCTATGGCATTATTCAATAATGTTCTTACTAATGCTATTAGTATTACAGAGCCACCAGCCGTGCATGGCAAACGACTCAAAGTAATCTATGGTCAACAGGTTAGCACATGTCCTCCGGCATTCAATATATATTGTAACAATGCTGAATTGGTAGAAAATTCATACATTAGATATATAGAGAATAGTCTACGTCGTGCGTTCGACTTCAAAGGTACTCCGATCAAAGTTACCTTCAAAAATAAAAAAGAAGTGTAGATCTCCACAACGTAATTGTAATTACTGCTCGGCCTGACACATGCGAGTGATTGTGAAGAATGACGTAGAGACGAGCTACATTAATTCTTTCGACAAATGGTCAAATTGGTAAAAATCATTTGCTTTATTTAGAGTTATTTGTTATGATATGTTTGAAAGGATATTTATGCAATATTTATATTATACACTTTTGGCAGTAATTAGTTATTTTATTGGTAATCTCAGTTCGGCTAGAATAGTAGCCAAGTGCAAGCATGATGATATCACTACTCATGGTAGCGGTAATCCAGGCACATTAAATGTATGGCGATCTTATGGTTTTTGGCCGGGCATTATTACCTTCTTATTAGATATGTTGAAGGGTCTCATTCCGACATTAGTAGCATTCCTTACTTTCGGTTACATCGGTTGTGAGCCTGAGATTGCTGTCTATGTGGCAGGATTTAGCGTAGTCCTTGGTCATATTTTCCCTGTGATTTATAGATTCAAGGGTGGCAAGGGTATAGCAACTTCAGTAGGTATATTTTTAGTAGCTAATTGGTGGGTAGCACTCATCTGCTTAGTGGTGATGATCGTTGGTATGTTGTTCGTAAAATACGCTTCAATATTCACTATCGGATTTGTGATAGCTATGAGTATAGTAGAGTTATGCTTATGCAATCCTATGAATTGGATCAACTACCTATTTGTCTGTGGTATATTACTTCTAGTGGTATATGCACATAGATCGAATATAGTGAAACTCTTCATGGGTAAAGAGAATAAGACTGAACTAATGAAAATGCTCAAAGGTCTAGGCAAGAAGAAAGAAAAATCTGAGCCTACTGACAATAAATAATATAGAAACAAAAAAGTTTGCGCAATCGCAAACCTTTTTCATACTAAATATTATTTTTTTTACTATTGTATTCATCCCAAACCTTTTTATGTTCTTCGTTTAATTCTGTGAGTGATGAGATATCAAAATACTTATAAGCTTGGTAGATTAGATCTTTAGGCACTACATAATCAGTTAGTATTTTCTTTTTAGTAGGAGATAGGGCTATTGAACAAATACTAGAAGGTATGGTGATATATTTTTCTATCTTAGATATCTCTGCCAAATCCGTGCTGTCAAGGTAAACAGTATTAGACAATACGTAATCCACTATTTTATTTATTTCCATATTTAATGTTATGCCTAATACTTCTTCAGCATCTTCTTGAGTTATTTCAGCGTCTATGTCGGTAATGAAGAAATAATTGTCCGTTGTACTAAGATTGTTACAGGTTAGTGTGTCTGTAATTAATCCCATTTCTGAATTGTGATAGTCTTCTCTAATTAATGCCTTGCCATATTTTTGCATATAACATATCTCTACTAATAGCAATAATCTATTTAATTTTCTGATAGTCATAGGTACTTTATCTAAATACTTGTCGTTATAAACTCCTACTATTTTATTAGAGATTACCAAGCCTGGTATTCTCAAATTTTCAATCATGTCTTTTTCTTTTTCAGAATTCATACGGTGTTGTTTATCACGTATTCTAGATGATAAATCATCAAATAATCCCATAAATTTCTCCTTTAATCTAAATTTTTTGTCTCACTTAGGGTGGATACATATTGAATAAATGCCTCATTCATTCTTTTCTTAGTATCTTCATCTCCTTGGTGATAACCCTTGCAGAAATGCTTTAGAATTCTACCTTCATGAGTGGTGAACTCATGCTTATACATGAACTCTACGAAATCTTTAGTCAATCTGTCGAGTGGTATGATGGGCTGAGTATCTTTCTTATTTTCACGGAAGAAATCATAATAAGCATTGAATATATAGTGTGTCATGAACTCAAATTCATCTACTTCCTTGACTGCAGTGTATGGTATATTGTCTTCATGCTTCAATGCAGGAAGTCCACGAATCTTGTCTATTGCTTCTATAGCGTTATTGCCATATGTGTATATAGGCATTGTCCTAAACCTACCAGCTCCATGTTGTCCCACCTTGGCACTAATCTTATAGAATTTCATAATATCTCCTTTGAATTGTAAACTAATTATAACAAAAAGTCAAATCTTGTCAAGGGATTATGATCTGTATTTGATGACAAATTTTAATTGTTATGATATAATAAACACATGATAGATACGCATTGTCATTTGAGCGATAGCAAATATGATGGAGAGGTTGACAATATTGTCAATAATTTTTTCTCCGCAGGATTAGATTTTGTAGTTAGTATTGGTTGCGATAGGACTACTAATGAGAGATCAAAAGAGATAGCCAATAACTATGATCACGTGTATTATACTATAGGTATTCACCCAGATGATTGTGACACATATGATGAGGTGGAGATCGAGTCTTATCTAACGGCGAATGATCCAAAACTAGTAGCGGTAGGCGAGATAGGACTAGATTATTATCACAATAAGGAGAATAAAGACAAACAAAAATCTGTCTTCATTAGTCAAATACTGCTTGCTAAAAAATATCATCTACCAATAGTCATTCATTGCCGTGATGCATATGGCGATATGTTAGAGATTTTGAAGAATTATGCTCCGTTTGAGGACGGTGCAGTAATGCATTGTTATAGTGGTAGTCTTGAGTTCGCTCGAGAGATAATAAAATTAGGCATCAAGTTATCATTTACGGGCAGTGTAACGTTTAAGAACGCACACAATCTTCACGAGGTAGCTAAATCTATACCTACTGATACATTCTTCTTCGAAACGGATAGTCCATATATGACACCAGAGCCATATAGAGGGCATAGGAATGAACCAAAGAACGTATATTTGGTGGCGGAGAGTGTTGCAAAACTACGAGATATGGACGTAAAAGAACTCATCGATGTCACGGATAAAACGGCAAGAAAATTTTATAAAATCAATTAAAAATTTTCAATATTCCATTGACATATTATTTTTTCGGTGGTAAAATATTATCAACGTAATAGATTATTAGTTGGACAAGTAGGTTATAGGTCCCTATTTACAGAGAGCGTCTGCCGGCTGAGATTGACGCAATATACTTATGAACGAAACCACCGACTAGATCAATGCAAGTGAATCCTTGTGAAAGAAGTGGATACTATTATAGTATCAATTAGGGTGGAACCGCGGTAATTATCGTCCCTTGTGCGTTAGGCATGAGGGATTTTTTATTTAGTTTTATCCCTAATGTCATTGCGAGCGAAGTGTGGCAATCTACACTTAGTCTTACTGAGTATAAATTGTAGATCCTCACGTCGCTTTGTTCCTCAGGAAGACATGATTACGATCTATTACAATACGAAGGAGTAAAATATGCAATACACATACAAGACACAAGGTACCTGCAGTCAACAGATAGTGATTGATACAGATGGAGATATCATTACTAATGTATCATTCTTAGGTGGCTGTAATGGTAATCTAAAAGGAATAGGCAAACTGGTGATTGGTATGAAGATCGATGATGTAATAGCAAAGCTTGACGGCATCACCTGTGGCTTCAAACCAACATCATGTCCAGACCAACTAGCGAAAGCTTTAAAGAAAATAAAAGAAGATAAAGGAGAATAGATATGGACGAATTAGAATTAAAAGAATTTAACGAAAAACAAATGATGTATCGTCATAGTATGAGTCATGTGCTCGCTAAGGCGATCAAAGAATTATATCCAGAGGCAAAGTTAGCAATAGGACCTGCTATTGATAATGGTTTTTATTATGATTTTGACAACCTTAATATCGGAGCAGACGACTTCAATAAAATCGAAGAGAAGATGAAGGAAGTAATCGCTCGTAACGAAGATTTCACTCGTATTGAGATTAGTAGAACTGAAGCATTGGAGATATTCAAGGACGAACCATATAAGGTAGAACTTATCAACGATCTGCCAGAAGGCGAACTTATCACGATGTACAAGACAGGCGAGGACTTTATCGACCTATGTCGTGGACCACATGTTGAGAACACTAAGTACCTTCGTGGATTTAGCTTCAAGATCAATCGTGCTAGTGGTGCATATTGGAGAGGTAGCGAGAAGAATAAGATGCTCACTCGTATCTATGTATATGGATTCATCAATAAGGACGACCTCAAGGCATATATCAACCAAATGGAAGAAGCACTCAAGCGTGATCACAACAAGTTAGGAAGAGAATTAGGATTATTCACTACTGTAGACTATATCGGTCAAGGACTTCCTATCATGCTACCTAAGGGTGCTAGAATTATTCAATTATTACAACGTTTCGTTGAAGACGAAGAGCAGAAGCGTGGCTGGTTGCTCACTAAGACTCCATTCATGGCTAAGAGTGACTTATACAAGATCTCAGGACATTGGGATCACTACAAAGATGGTATGTTCGTATTAGGCGATGAGAATAAGGATAAGGAAGTATTCGCTCTTCGTCCTATGACTTGTCCATTCCAATATCAAGCATATCTCAATCAGGCTAGATCATACAAAGATCTTCCATTGCGCTATAATGAGACTTCAACTCTGTTCAGAAATGAAGAGAGCGGTGAGATGCATGGACTAATCCGTGTACGTCAGTTCACCATATCTGAGGGACACTTGATGTGTACTCCAGAGCAATTAGAACAGGAATTCAAGGGTTGTCTAGAGTTGGCGATCTATATGCTCAAGACACTTGGACTATATGAGGACGCATCATACAGATTCTCTCAATGGGATCCTGAGAATAGATCTAAGTATATCGGTACTGATGAACAATGGGAAGAAGCACAATCTACTATGAAGAAGATCCTCGACAATCTAGAGATACCATACAAGGTCGGCATTGGCGAAGCAGCATTCTATGGACCAAAACTAGATATCCAAATCAAGAACGTGTGGGGTAAGGAAGATACTCTTATTACTATCCAGATTGACCAACTCCTTGCTGAGAAGTTTGGAATGGAATATACTGATCGTGATGGAACTAAGAAGAATCCATACATTATCCATAGAACTAGTATAGGTTGTTATGAGAGAACTTTGGCATACTTGATCGAGAAATATGCAGGAGCATTCCCTGTATGGCTCAGTCCTACTCAGGCTAAGATTATCACTGTTAGCGAGAACAATAATGACTATGCTAAAGAGATAGAATCTAAGATGAGCGCTGTGGGAATTAGAGTAGAGGTTGATCTAGACAATGAGTCAGTTGGTAAGAAGATTCGTAATGCAGTATTGGAGAAATCTCCATATATTCTAGTATTAGGCGATAAAGAAATGGCAGAAGGATCTGTCGCTGTACGTAAGCGTGGTAGCAAGGATACGATCTCTATGTCATTCGATGAATTTATTAATCAAATTAGAAATGAAATAGATAATAAGACATTATAAGATATGAGACTGAAATATTTCAGTCTTTTTCTTGACTTGTTTGCATTAATTTTAGTAGAATATAAATAGAGGGAAATAATGAATATTTTTAGTATAGCGTATTGTAGGATATATCAGGGATTATTTCGTATTATGTCGCCTATGTTACCATATCGCGAGCCTAAGATTTTGGCTGATGAGAAGGATATTGTGTCTGTATTGAAAGAGAAGAATATTTCTCGAGTAATGTTGGTTACTGATAAGGGGGTACATGGTCTAGGATTGACCTCTGATCTATTGCATGAATTGAATAGAGCAGAGATTAAGGTTACTACATTTGATGGGGTAGTACCAAATCCAAGCACACTAAATGTAGAAGATTGTGTGAAGATCTATAATTCGAACTGTTGTGAGGCAATTATTGCATTTGGTGGCGGATCTCCTATTGATTGTGCTAAGGCATTAGGTGCTAGAATTGCTAATCCCAATAAGGACCTTCGTCAGATGAAGGGCTTACTAAAAGTATCGAAGAGATTACCTTTGTTGATCGCGGTACCTACTACAGCTGGTACAGGTAGTGAGACGTCCTTATCGGCTGTCATTACAGATGGAGAAACAAGGCATAAGTATGTTATCAACGATTTTGATCTAATACCACAATATGCAATGCTGAATCCAAATCTTACTATTGGATTACCTCCGCATATGACAGCTACTACAGGTATGGACGCACTCACTCATGCTATTGAAGCATATATTGGGCGTAGTACGACTAAAGAAACTCGTAAGAAAGCAAAAGACGCTGTTAGCCTTATACTGAATAATATTTTACTAGCCTATAATGATGGTAATAATATTGAAGCAAGAGAGAATCTCCTTAAAGCATCTTTTTACGCAGGGGTAGCATTCTCAAAGTCATATGTTGGTTATGTGCATGCTATCTCACACAGTTTGGGTGGCAAGTATGATATGCCACATGCATTAGCAAATGCTATAATATTGCCACATGTATTGAGAGCTTATGGTAAGAAAATACACAAGAAGTTATATAAGCTAGGTCTATACGCGGGGCTATATGACGAGAATACTACTATTGAAGAAGGTGTATACAAATTCATGAAAGAGATAGATCGTCTTAATGAATCAATGAATATTCCTAACAAGATAGATGTTATTAAGATAGAAGACATAAGATCTCTTGCTAAGACTGCTGCCAAAGAAGCCAATCCACTATATCCTGTACCTGTAATATTTAATGCTAGAGAGTTGTCGACTATATATTATGATATTAAAAAATAATCTAAGTATCCTTATGGATACTTTTTTAATAGATAAAATCTTCAAATATAAATTATATCGAACAAATGTTTGATAAATACTTGACAGATTTTGGTAATTGTTATATATTGAAGTCAAGAGGTTATGTATGTTAGCGAAAGTATTATCATTTGGTTTGGTGGGTATTACAGGTTACCCTGTAGAGATTGAGATAGATATGAATGCAGGATTGCCGGGTTATGACGTGGTAGGACTAGCAGATACTGCGATTAAGGAAAGTAAAGCTAGAGTAAAGTCTGCTATCAAGAATAGTACATTTAATTATCCTATTAATAAAGTAATCATCAATCTAGCGCCGGCAGATACCAAGAAAGAAGGTAGTCTATATGATTTAGCCATTGCATTAGGTATATTGGTTACAGAAGATATATTATCGAATAAATCATTAGAAGGATATGTGATTCTAGGAGAGCTAAGCTTAGATGGAGAGATTAGAAAACTCAATGGAATACTGCCGATGCTTATCAATGCTAAACAAATGGGATACAGTAAATTCATCATTCCAGAGGCCAACGCCATGGAAGCATCATTTATAGATCAAATAGATGTATATCCGGCGAAATCACTTCGTCAAGTAGTATCATTCTTGAAAGGTGAAGAACCCATTAAGAGAAATGATTCTACTACTTTTGAATCAGCTCTTCGTGAGCATGATTTCAAACACGACTTCAAGTATGTGAAAGGTCAGGCTAGTGCTAAGCGTGCTATGGAGATAGCTGCAGCGGGTGGACATAATATTCTCTTAATAGGACCCCCAGGAGCAGGTAAAACAATGCTTGCTAAATGTTTTCCTTCTATTTTACCAGATCTTACATTTGATGAGAGTCTAGAGGTTACCAAGATACATAGTGTAGCAGGGATATTAGATCCGAGAAAGGGTATAGTGGTAGAGCGTCCATTCCGTAGTCCACACCATACAGCTACTCTTATAGCATTAGCAGGTGGCGGAATGAAGGCCAAACCTGGAGAAATCAGCATGGCGCATAATGGAGTCCTATTCTTAGATGAAATGCCGGAATATGCAAGGAATACCATTGAGACGCTTCGTCAGCCTATGGAAGATGGCTTTATCACAGTCGCTAGAAATTCAGCGACTATCAACTATCCGGCCAACTTTATATTAGTAGCTAGTATGAATCCGTGTCCATGTGGTTACTATGGTAGCACTACACATGAGTGTAAGTGTTCTCCAGCGTCAATTCATAAATATTTATCTAAAATTAGTGGACCATTATTAGATAGAATAGATTTGCATATCGAAGTAGATGCTATTACTTATAACGAACTAACGCAATACGAACTAGAAGAACCTAGCAAAGATATAAAAGATAGAGTAAATCGCGCTAGAGAGATTCAACTCAATAGATTTAAGGATAGTGGGATATATTCTAACTCTAAAATGAATGAGAAAGAATATAAAGAGCATTGTTCTCTAGACAAAGAATGTGCGGATATATTAGAGGTGGCCTTCAAAAAATTAAATCTCTCAGCACGTGCATATAGTAGGATACTAAAAGTAGCTCGTACTATAGCAGACCTAGAGGGCGACGAGAAAATCAATAAGTCTCATATATTAGAGGCAATACAATATAGATCACTAGATAAGAAGTATACGGTGTAATATGACAATAGATGATAAGAATATATTATGGCTTGACCTTTTTGAATGTCTATCGTATGCTAAGAAAATTAAGATGATAGAGTGTGTTCCGCGAGGACAGGATATTAGGAAAAATTTCCTAACTAATCCTGCAATTAAGGATATACTTACTCATGAAGAATATAATAAACTCGCATTGTGCTTAAGTGATCAATTTTTAGAATTAAAACTGCGGGCTTATAAGAAAGAAAATATCATAACTATCACTCACTTTGATTCAAGATATCCATATCTACTTCGTGAGATTGATTCTCCACCATTATGCTTATATTGTAAAGGTAATATACAATTATTAGATTCTCTATGCATAGGAGTCGTCGGCACACGAAAACCTACAGATTATGGGGTAGTAGTTACTAAACAATTCGCTAAAGCACTAGCGCGTGAAAATATTACTATAGTATCTGGCTTGGCCGTAGGAGTGGATACGATAGCGCATAAGACTGCACTCGAAGAAGAAGGTAAGACTATCGCTGTACTAGCGGGTGGATTTCATCATATATATCCTGCGATTAATCACAAACTAGCCAATCAAATGATAGTCAATAATCTACTCATTACTGAGAATAATCCAGACACTATACCTCATGCATACCTATTTCCTAGTAGGAATAGGATTATAGCAGGATTATCGAAAGGAATATTGGTTACAGAAGCAAGCGATCAGAGCGGTACATTACATACTGTGAATTACGCGATTGAATACAATCGTGAGATTTTTATTATCCCGGGCAAGATTAATAGCGAGGCTTCTCGTGGCTGTAATAAACTAATAAAACAATATGTTGGCAGTATCACACTTAGCCCAGATGATATATTTCAAACATTTCACATAAATACTGAAAAAAATCCAAAAAATACCGGCGTTCAACTTGACATGAATGTTCAACTTGTATTAGATTATA
>JAZOUZ010000027.1:0-2752 GCA_045658505.1 Candidatus Onthoplasma sp.
ATACAGTCAATCTAGCAGTCGGAACAATCGCCAATTACCTAGAGAGCAAAAATATAATACCAAATATTAATGTCCGCCTAGATATCGCCCATCACGAGCAACGTGGTACAATATTCAGAATTACACCTAGTAGTAAGAAAAATACTTAATATTTATTGTGATGATATCTCTTAAGGTTCCCACAAAACATAAATTCAACTTTCTCTATTGACAGCCCTAAGAACTTGTGCTATCCTATGGATAGGAGATACATATGTTATTTAATTCTACCATTAGTCAAGAATTTTCAGTAGAAAAGTTAATTAGAACCCTCGAATCAATGAAAAACTTCATATCTAATATCTACACTATGTAAGAGATACCAATCTCAAACGAATGGGCAGATCTCACTTAGCATTAGCAACAATATCCTTTTGCCTAGTAATGAAATAATCAGCACTGCTAGTAATCCACCAAATTTTAGATCAAACATTACTGGGGCACAGTCTGCATTATTAGTTCGTAGTCTTCCTGTATCTAGAATAGATCCTTTGGCTCATCCTCATAGAAATGTATTCTATAGACTATATAATGATACAAGAGAACAATCACTAGCTGTAAAATATATGACTGCATTTGACAGAAGTGCCGATATACCTACTCCACATTTTCATTTCAACACACTTAATCAAAGCCGAACTCTTAGAACTGAATATTCAGCCAATGCTATTCATGTAGATAAATTAAGACAATACTTACGAGATCTATATAGCGCTTACAATAGTTTCACTAAGAAATTCGGAGTAGAAGAAATCGATCTAAACAACATCAAAATACCTAGTATTTTAAAATATGATTTAGGAATGCCTTTCCTTGACATTATATTAGGAAAACTCTGTATCAACAATGATGCAATTCAAGAATTCGCTAAGACTTCTAATAATAAAAACCTAATCAAACTCATGAACTCATTATCTACTGTGAAGCATGCCAATCCGAATGGCGGACCTGCGCAGATTGAAGATATATTCGCAGATATTACATTGTATAGAGAATTTATTGAAGAGAATCCTAATGATACTGAGGCAATAGCACTGCTAACTGAATGTATCAACACAGTAATAAACCTTAGTAATCAAAAAACTTACAATTTCACTGACAATAATGAATTAAATAGATAAAAAAATCCGCTAAATGCGGATTTTTTCATTATCGGATACTAAAATCAATTCTATAGTATCCTTGCCCCATATGACATAGCGGACAAGTCTTTGGTGCACATTTATCCTTAATAATTGTACCACATTCATCACACTTGAAAGCATGATCCCCGTCGCTACATTTGTATAGAGAATTACACGACAACATATCATGAAGTTGTCCCAATGTTCGCTCGTGAGTCTTCTCTACTTTGGATACCATTTCGAATAGTTCTGCCACATCTTTGAAACCCTCGTCTCTAGCAATGTCTGCAAACTTTGGATAGATAGATTCACTACTCATCTTCTCATTCTCCGCTTCATTCTTTAGCACTTCACATAGATCACCACTTTTGAATGGATAACCCGCCTGAATATCAATATTTTGAGTTTCATTATTACCTAGTTCTACTATTTTATTGAAGAATTGTTGAGCGTGCGCCATCTCATTATGCGCTAAAGTTCTAATAATCATGCTCATATATTGATAGCCTTGTTGCTGTGCCATCTTCGCCAAAAATTGATATCTAGCACCTTCTTGACATTCTGCGGCGAAACTTCTCGCCAAATTTTCCTTAGTCTTACTCATTTGAAAATCCATATTTCCCTCCGAAATAAGTTTAACCCAAAGACTCTAAATTAATACACAAAAAAATGACCATTGCTGGTCACTTGGTAGAGATGAGTGGACTCGAACCACCGACCCCCACCTTATCAGGGTGGTGCTCTAACCTGCTGAGCTACATCTCTGCGTTTGGTGGAGAACAACTCCAACGCATAAAGCTTTTAGTGGAGAATATCTCCGACGATAAATCGTCTGGTGGAGAATATCGGATTCGAACCGATGACCCCTTGCTTGCAAGGCAAGTGCTCTAGCCAACTGAGCTAATCCCCCATATCACACAAGATGCAACTCTATAATACCAAGTCTAGAAAGATTTGTCAATGAATTTTCACAAAATTTTTCAAATTTTTTTATTTTTTTGTTGAATGTTTAAAATAGAATAATGTCTTTAAATAAAAAGTTATTGCAAATCCTGCAATAACCATCGTTATTTTATATCATCTTCAAAAAGATCATTCTCATACACCTTTTCTCTATCTATCAACCTTGCAATTAAAGTCTCAGCTTGATGCTTTTCTGCCACAGAGTAATGTTTATTATTAATAAAATTTCTACACATAATGCTGAGTAAGTGTTCATCTGTACGATTGTATCGAACTATTTCCACATTTGGCCCAAATGCATTTTCTCCAACACTAGTTGTGCTAGGCACCTCCACTCTAGTGAGTCCTGTATCTGTGAATGCATTATCCTTGATCTCTGTAATACTTGCTGGCAACTTAATACTAGTTAGATTATGACAACCATGGAATGTCCAATGTCTTATTACTTCTCCACCTAATATTGTTACATTTGTCAATTCTTCACAGTCATGGAACACTCCATGCTCTATATTGTTAATATCTGGAATAAACGCGTATTTTAATTTACTTTTTTCAAAAGCATATTCTCCGACAAGAGTATTCTTAGGAATGTTTATGCTCGACAATCCCGTATTATAAAAAGCATG
>JAZOUZ010000028.1:0-2951 GCA_045658505.1 Candidatus Onthoplasma sp.
ATTATTTTGTAATAAACTGTACATTTTTATCCTTAGTTGTAAAATAATAGGTGAAATAAATATATAGCAATAAATTATTCATCTTATCAAGTTCCGATACTAAAAATTTCGACATATTTAAATAAATCATGAAAATACTGATACAAAATTTAATAAGATATGTTATAATTACATTAATACAATTTTACAAGGAGATTTTTATGAAAAAACGATTTCTAACTTTCATCTTAGCCATTTGCTTGATAATACCTTGCTCGATTATGTTTACAGCATGTGATGGAGGAAAAAACATAACAGGCATTATAATATCTATCACAGATGAAACGACCAATACAATTACATACGAATATGGCGAGACAGTTGATCTTTTCAACAATATTAACATAATAGCCACATACGACGACGAATCTACCGAAGATATCGAATTAAGTGATGCTAGTATATCTATCACAAAAGAAGGAAGCACAGATGTATATAATGAATTCCCTAGCGATGTTAGTGTTGGCACTTGGACTGTAGAGATCAAATATGCCGAAAAAACTGCAACTATTACTGTTATTATTACAGAAGCGCTTTCTCCACAAGAAAGATATCGTCCACAGCTAATAGTAGATGGAAATGTATCAACTAGTGTACGACACGCAGATACACAAGTAGAGATTGACCTAATCGTGATGAATAAAGATCAAGAACTAATTTGGTGGGACCGTACCAAAGTTCATGCTATTACAGAAACTAAATACAATGAAATCATTGATGAGGATAGTTCTCTTCTTACTAACTATTCTTATATGCTTAATCTAGAAGATGCTGAAGAATTATATGATGATGACATAGTCGATTTAGACGTTGGCAAATACTATTTGTATTGCGGAGTAAATGAAGGTAATGTAGTATCTGGTTTCACTCCTATAAATGTGACCCATGCAGAAATATCTATCGAAACATTACCTACAGCTGAATACAGCTATTCATACGACTCAATAATTGGAGATATTACTCTTGCCGATATTGAATTAGGTAGAGCAGATGTTCTAATTAATGGAGACTCTAAAGTGTGGGTAAAAGATGGTAACCTTCATAGCATTGGCGAATTAAAATTCAAGAACGAAACAGAAACTGTAAATTCTACAAATAATGGTGAAACAAGACTACTTGAGTTCGCGATAAAAGATGATAATTACAAATTTGTACCTTCATCTACAGACGCAGTAACGCTAGTTATTCGCAAATATCAAGTAGAAGCTCCTATTGGAATATATTCAGAAAAAGTTTATAGTGATGGCTATAATATTGATATGACTATTGTCGATGATTATATCGAAAACGCCTATTACAAACCATTCACTCTATCTAATGATTCTGATGATAAGAGACAAACTAATGCAGGCACATATACTCGTACTTATATTCTTAACGACCCAACTAACTATGAATGGTTTAGATATGAAGACGACCAATATCCAGATGTAGAAAACGAATGTTCTACTATTGACGAAAACAACAATCTAATAATTTCTTGGGTTATAGATAAAGAAACTATAGAACAATCATATATTAACTTCTATGATATTGTAAATAATAGATCTGTTGCTTATAACAAAAGTCTATTTGACGCTGATAGAAAAGCATATATTGCTATATCTTCTTACCCTTACGCCATGTTTGACGGAGCTGAGATTACTCTCACCACCTGCTCAGATAAAGTCACCGCAATAGGAGGAATGATTACAAGTGAATACTACTATTATTTCGAGTTCGAAGTAAATGAACTAGGCGAAGTTGAATTTGTTTTAAACTTCCCAGAATCACAAAATTTCTACGCTTATCAAGAAACTCACACTCTCACTTTCGAGAAACAAAATCCTACTTTAATACCTTCATTCAGTGGTGTAAAAAATGTCATAACCGGAATTACTCTAGCTGAAGCTATAGAATACATTACCTGTCATGACGACGTATTCACTTTTGCTGTAACCGATATGGAAGATAATGTAATATCTGATCCTAATAGTATAGTTTTGACTGTCATATCTAACTATGTACATTACTATAAATTAATTCTTTCTCCTAAACCCGAATATTCAAACCTTTTCACTGATGGAGAAATCGAGTTGCGTATCTCCGCTTGGCCTGAAGGAACTAACTTAAACTAATCTAAATAAACCTAAAACTAACTAGTGATCCTAGTTAGTTTTTTACTATTAATACATCATAAAAAACTCCAACATTTAGTTGGAGTTTTTGAAAGCTGATGACGGGACTTGAACCCGTGATCACCACCTTGGTAAGACTTGGTGAGCACTCGAAATCCGACCAGAAAATCATCAAAAACGACTCAAAATTTCATACATGCTGTTATGGCTCAGTAGGTAGAGCACCACCTTGGTAAGACTTGGTTGGGACTCAAAAACAATCTCAAAAACTTAATATTTTAGCACTTAAATTGGCTTATGCTGTTATGGCTCAGTAGGTAGAGCACCACCTTGGTAAGACTTGGTTGGCACTCCTAAAAGCACTCAAAAATCAACAAAAAACACTCAAAATTTAATACATGCTGTTATGGCTCAGTAGGTAGAGCACCACCTTGGTAAGGTGGAGGTCCCGGGTTCGAATCCCGGTAACAGCTCCATAGAAAACCCTTATAAAATAAGGGTTTTTTCATTGTTCAATTCCTAGGATAGATTCGAACTATTTTTCATTTTGACAACAATTGTTAAATTTTTTCACAAAAATCCACTTTAAAAACCAACTTAAATTTATAACTTAAAAAATCATTCATCTAAACCCATCAAAAACTACCTAAAATCACCCTGTTTGTTGTCAAATTTGTAGTACAACATTAAATTTATAAAATTTAGCAATTTTTGAAAGAAAAAAGACTGAAATTAATCAGTCTTGTTTTGTAGTTTTTGAATATGCAGGGTTTAAACCATTTCTAATATCTACAA
>JAZOUZ010000029.1:0-3670 GCA_045658505.1 Candidatus Onthoplasma sp.
CACATATTTGAAACTATCATCAGTCTCTGTGACTGTAAATCTATATCCATTAGTTATTTCAGTGCATGCTATATATGCCTTCGTTCGTAAACTTATAGCCGAAGTAAGTTCTCCCATACTCGTACCATTCTTAGTATAAGTAGGATAGTATGTCAGAGCGTTACCCACACCATCAGAAACTGTTACAGAATTAAATGTTAAATCTCTAGTATCTGAACTACTCTTAATTGTTGGTTTGATTGTAGTATCTGCACTAATAGTCTTAGAATCATCTAAAGGATTAGAAGTATTCCCCAATCCTGTCGCAGATATCCAATAACCAGAGTCGCATACATACTTTACAGATTTCGCACTATCTCCAGCCACTACATATGTTATCTCTGTGAATTCATCATTAAATGAAGCTGTTACCTCAATACCTTTCACCAATCCATTAAATACTATATCAATACTTGAAGTTGTATTATTAGCAACATTATACAATGTAGTATTATTTACAGGTGTAAATGTTACTACCCGAAGCCCATTGTCAAACTTAGGTAGGATAGTTTGATTACTTGTTACAGACAATGGTGAACTAATATCAGCATCAGTCAATGACAATGTAGGTATATATGCGCTGAACTTATATCTTATGTAACATGTTTGCCCATTACTCGTATATTCATATACTTGAGCCCAACCATCTGTTGAATTATTAAAAGATGTTGTAATAGTGCTATATATAGGTAAACTAATAACCAAATCTGAAGTATCAGAACCTCCTATATTCGTACCACTACTATTAAACGAATACGGATATACACTTTCGCTATCACAACTAGCCACCTTAAATGTAATTATACAAGTTGGCACTCCAAAATTACATGTAAATGTAGTACCACTACGACTCCAAGAAATTGTTGTACTAATATCTGAATATACCGGATATCCTTCTACTTGGATAGCACCATTGACACCAGTACCTAGATAGACCAATGAGCCTCTTATCGCAGAGTCTACATTAAAATTACTTGGTAGAGAAACACTACTAGTACTACTCAATTCTCCATATGATGGATTCGTACCCTTAACGAATGAATATGTACTCCATCCAGATATGAATGTTCGGAGTGCCGGCCATCCATCATTATAATCGCTATTATAATACCAAGAACTGCCCGAACTACCACCATAACTAGAAACCCTATCACCTAAATTCGCAAACTCGGATGTATTCGTAACAATATTTGCCTGATAACAATATCCATTAGTATTAACCACATTCCAAGGGATACTATTTCGAATTTCACAATAAGTCACATTAATGCTAGCATCTCCAATCTTTGTAGATGGACCTATTTGAGTGCCATAAGATGTAGCTGCATTACCAGCACCTCCTCCATCGTACTCACCATACACATTGAAATTACTAACTATACAATTTCTAACATTTATATTTGTGCCTGTAATCGCTCCGACTAATCCTCCTACGTATACACCATTGTCCGCGTCATTATCTCTTGATCTAAATTGGCAATTATCAACTATACAATTCTCAACTATTGCATTTGATTCTAACACACCGGCCAAACTACCTACATAAAATTCCCTTCTTGTAGCCCAATAATTATATGTGTGTATATTGTAAATACGTAAATTCTTAATAGTACCCGAAACTGAAGCAAACAATCCTATTTTAGGATCACTTCCAAATAAAGGAGTACTATTAACTTTGATGATTAGATTCGAAATTGTGTAGTTTCCTCCATCGAAAATCCCCTTGAATGTAACAGCTCCATCATACTCAAGATCTCCACTATCTCCACCCTCAACAGCTCCGAGAGGAAGCATTTCTCTATTATTTAAATTTATGTCATAAGTCAACAGAATTGTCTTACCATCAAATGTTGTTCCTTTCCTAAGACTAAGAATAAAATTATCAAACCCCGTTATCGCCCTGCTTGCACTCATACCCGCATTTTCTTCATATCTATTAGTAGGCCCAATTATAAATGTATCATAAGCATTATAGACATCGCTACCTATAGTAACACCATTTGTATACTCTGCTAAATTTTGTTCAACAACATATGCAGCCTCAGGTTCGTCTCTAAGACTCATCACGGACTGAAAAATACCAACAGAAAAAATACTAACCAGCGATAACGCCATTATTATTATTGATGATAATATTACTTTTCTTTGAATCATTAGTACCCCTTTATCAATAGTTTTTGAAACTATCTACACAATATTCCATATTATAACATTTTTAGGACAAAATCGCAAATTATTTTCATTACTTTCTATTTTTTAATTTAAAATTAAATGATATGAAATTTCTATTTGTATTCTTTTGGGAAACTCATTTAATTAAATTCAATACACACAATTTATTAAATTGACATATTTACTAGTATGAAATATTTTGGCACAGATGGAATACGTGGAATAATAGGCAAAGAACTCAATAAGTCAATCATAACTAAAATCGCAAAAGCAATCGTACTATATTACGACAAACACAAACTTAAAAGAATTCTTTTAGTCGGCAACGACAGTCGAATATCTAGTGATTATATTTCGTCTACTATTGAATCGGTATTATTAAAACACGGCATAGAGATCCATAATATAGACATCTGCTCTAGCCCTTGCTTAGCCTATCTCACACGCGAATTTAACTATCCATTAGGACTAATGCTGAGCGCATCACATAATCCTAATGAATATAATGGAATCAAATTTTTTAATTCTTTAGGTGAAAAAGTTGATGATATTTTTGAAGAAGAATTTGAATATCTGATGGATAAAAATTTTCAAATAAAAAAAATTGAATATACTAATAGAAAAAATACTGAAAAATTAAAAGAAAATTACATAAATTATCTAAAAAAAATAAAAAAATTTGATTTTGAGTGCATCTTTGACTGTGCAAATGGCGGAACAAGTGAAATTATTAAAAAAATTTTTTCAAATTGTGAAATAATAAACCACAATCCAGATGGAACTAATATAAACAATAATGCCGGCTGTACGCATATAGAAAGACTTCAAAAACTTTGCATTAAGAAAAAGAAAATAGGATTTGCTTTCGACGGAGATGGCGACCGAATACATATCGTAAGTGAACATGGCGAAATAATTAATGGAGACAAAATATTATATATCTTATCAAAATTTTTCCTTCAAAATAACGATAGCATAGTAGGAACTATTTATACAAATTCAGGATTAGAAAAATCTATAAAACGCTCTAATATCAACCTTATTAGAGCATATGTTGGAGATAAAAATGTCTATAATGAAATGCTTAAAAACAATTCAATGATCGGCGGAGAAGAATCTGGACATATTATCATTCGCAAATACTTGAATACAGGCGATGGCATACTAACCGCAATCGTCATTGGCAACATTCTAAAAACATCTAATCTTACTATTGAAGAACTATTATCAGACTACACCGAATACTATCAGACTAGAGCAAATATCAAAACAACCACCAACTTCTCTATCTTAGAAGAATTGAAAAAGAAAATTAACGAATTAGAAAAATCTGGTTCAAAAATAATAATTCGCCCAAGTGGCACCGAACCTGTAATTAGATTATTTGTAGAAAATAAAAATAAAGAAAATGCACAAAATCATATTAAAATATTAGAAAATTTAATAAAAAATCAGTAAA
>JAZOUZ010000030.1:0-3253 GCA_045658505.1 Candidatus Onthoplasma sp.
TATTATATAATTTTCTAAATATTTTGGTTTTTTTGATGAAAACTTATTAATTTTTAATAATTTTTTATTAATTTTTATTTTTTTTGCATTAATTATATCTATATCAATATTTTATTTATCTTGTAATTTTTCAAAATTTAATTTATTGCCATGCTTAGAAAAATAATCATAATTATTAATTAATAATTTAAAATCAATTCCTAATTCTATCATCTCAATACATAGATACATATTTTTCCTAAAGCAATTCGCATCTAATAATACCAACTTGTCCGATTCGTTGGATAATAAAAAATCTCTAGAAATCTTCTCTTCGTCTGAATACGAATTCATTGAATACATGCCAGGTAGATCGATAAACTCATATCGATCGCCTTCAAAGAGTACCTTTTTGCTCTTGGTGTCCACTGTTACTCCATGAAAATTTCCTGTATGTTCACTTGACTTAGTAATACTATTAAATAAAGTCGACTTACCCACATTAGGATTGCCTACGATCAAGATCCTACGCATATTCCACTCCTATCTCTCGTGCTACTACATCTTTTATAGTAAAGCAACATGAATTGAATGCTATAAGGATAGTTTTTTTTAGTCCGCTACGATTTTTGACCAGAATAGACTCACCTATGATTAATCCCAATTCCATTAATCTAATCTTAATTTTCTCATCTAAAATATTTATTGATTTGACTATGCATGGAGTATTTAGTTTTGTTTCAAATAAACTCATAAATTATAGTATTAAAAAAAGTCGCCTTTAATACATAAATGGCGACTTATCCTTTAATAACCTCTAATGATGATACTACTTTTATATTCTTTTTTAAGAATTTAGTCTTCTCTCCGTCCATTGTGAAAGGAGAATTAGCATGATTCTCTATATGAATATTAGACACATCTTTTACTACAATGTATTTATTATTCTTGACCGCACTGACACCTCTTAAGAAAAGTTTAATCATTGCGAACAAACAACCTAAGCCCTTCTTTCTACGAATCATTACTAACTTTACTTTGCCATCAGTTAGGTTGTCATCTTTATTCATCTTGAATCCGCCCACACTAACACCATTGACTAACATGAAATACAAGAACTTATCATGTATTCTCTCACCGTCAGCAGTAACAGTAATAGGTAATTTATCTATTCTGAATATATCCTTGATCGCTGTAACAACATACGCTAGGCGACCGAACTTTCTCTTGGACTTAGAGCTAGCAGAATAAGAACATTTAGTCATATATCCTGTCGCTAGTGAATAGCTCATATACCTATCTCCGTCGTACATTAGATCATATCTAGTAATGTTTAATCTTAATATACTATCTACAGCTTTGTCTAAATTGTTAGATATATTTAATGTTCTAGCCACATCGTTACATGTACCACATGGCAGTATCCCAATCGCTGTATTCTCTCCACTCTTCATGACTCCATTAACTACTTGATTGAGCGTACCATCTCCGCCACATGAGATAATAATGTCATATTTACTAGCATACTTCTGCGCTAATAATTCCGCCCCATTAATATCTTGACTAGACATAGAATCTACTATCTGGAAACGCAAAAGAAGGCGCTGTTTGATCCTAGGGATATGATTCTCTATCTCTCCCTTCATTGCGCCTGGATTATATATTATGAGTACGCTAGAATAATTCTTCACTATTTTTTCCTTCTCAAAATATCATATTTCTTCATAGGTTGGTCGGTATAGATATATACAATTTGTTTTGGCACCTTGCACACATCTATGTCATTACCTTCTTCGTCTACTATCCTATTAATATTAATTATAGCATTATTTTTATCTTTTGACAACAATTCAAGACTAGTATTGGTATCAAATCTATTACGCATCTCCACCTTGGTACGACCATTATCGCTATCTTCGAGTACGACTGCGATAAAATCATAAGTTGATTCAGGCAGACTAGTATCTAGATTCTCTTTTGGATCTCCAAAGTAAAACCCGCATGAATAATCTCTATGACTAGACTTATATACTTCATCACGAATTTCGGTAGGCAAATTGTATTCAGTATTACTATCCATATAGTCTAGTGCCATGCGGTATGCATTGACCACGTTCGCTACGTAATATTCAGTCTTCATTCTACCCTCTATCTTGATAGAATTAATACCGGCATCTCTTAGTTTGTCTAGATGATCAATCATACACATATCTTTGCTATTAAGAATATATGTACCATGTGTATCTTCTTCGATAGGATATTCTTGATCTTTACTGATCTCACGAATCACATAGTTCCATCTGCATGCCTGCACACACGCACCACGATTGCCATCGCGTCCTGTAAAGAAATTAGACAACAAGCATCTACCAGAATAGCTAATACACATAGCGCCATGACAGAATGCCTCTATCTCAATATGCTCTGGTAATTTCGCCCTAAGAGATTTGATCTCATCTAAAGTCATCTCACGAGCTAGTATCAATCTCTTCACTCCAAGATCCACATATACAAGAGCACTCTCGCTATTGGTAATATTTGCTTGAGTGCTGACATGTATATCCATATTTGGTGCCACTCTACGCACTACACTAATCACACCAAGATCAGCGCATATCACAGCGTCCACATGGATAGACTCTAAGTATCTCACGTATTCTGGTAAGTCTACTAAGTCGCTCTCATGCGGAATGATATTGATAGTGACATACACTTTGACATTACGACTATGTGCGTATTCTACTGCCCATTTTAGTTCATCTAGATCAAAATTGCCAGCAAAAGTCCTGAGTCCGAATCTCGTAGATGCTAAATACACCGCATCTGCTCCGTACTCTATTGCCATTATTAATTTTTGTTTATCCCCTGCGGGTGCTAATAATTCCATAATAGTAATTATAATATAATTTATAATTTTTTTCAACATATTTTTAATTTTTTATTGACAAACTCATAAAATAATATTAATATCTCAATCCGGAGGTAAAAATGATAGAATATTTATCAGATATTGAATATTTTGAACTTGCTAAAAAACTTGCTACCACATTTGATGATTATGATGAAATCGACGAAATAGGTATCTCCATTCCAAGAAAATACTTAGATGGTATTAGTCTAAACATTAAATATCATAGAGAGAAAGATCTCCTTAATTATAGAATTGTAAGAACACTATATATTACAGATACTGACTGTATGTATATAGACACATATGGAATAATCAATAGATCAATGCACAATGATAAAATGTCTAAGATAGTAAGAAGATATC
>JAZOUZ010000031.1:0-5831 GCA_045658505.1 Candidatus Onthoplasma sp.
CGCTTGGCCTCCGACTTAAGATAAGAAAGACACTAAACCTGTAGCTAAAAAGGAATTAAAGTCGGTGGCCAAGAAAGAGGTGAAAGCAGAAGTAAAGACTGAAGCTAAGGTTGCTCCAAAGAAGGTAGAGGCTAAAAAGGCAGAGACTAAGAAAGTAGAACCAAAGAAAGCTGTTACTGCTAAAAAAACTCCAGCTAAGAAAAAGTAATATAAAAATCCCGAAAGGGATTTTTTTATATAAAATTTAATTGAATGAAAAAATAATATTAAATTTAGTAGACAAAAAATTTAATATTTGATAAAATTATGACAATAGGAGAAAATATGAAGTTTGTATATTCAAATTGGTATATAGTTATAGCAGTTTTGGTGGTTTTGATCGTGGCTAGTATAGTTGCGTTTGTTTTGATGGATAAGAAAGACAAACAATTAATCCAAGATTTTGTGAATAAGAACAAAGAAGAGCCTGCATCTAGCGAGCCAAAAGAAGAGCCTGTGGCTGAAGTAAAAACGGAAGAGAATAAAGAATAAAACAAGGAGCGGTGGCTCCTTTTTTCTTGCTTTTTTATTTGATTTAATGTAAGATGAATGTATGAGAATTATATCTGGGAAATATAGAGGAAAAAAATTAAAAGAATTTGATTTATCTACCACTAAGCCGACTTTAGATAGGGTGAAAGAGTCAGTATTCAATCTTATTCAATTTGACATATTCGATTCATCGGTGCTAGATCTTTTCGCTGGTACTGGAGCATTGGGTATTGAGTGTATCTCTCGTGGTGCTAAGCATACGGTTTTAGTAGATAATAATCCTATGGCTATTAAGATTATTAATGAGAATCTAAAAGGAATTGATGGTGACTATTTAGTTAAAGAGATGGATTATATGTCATATCTTGAAGGCAATGTTGAGAGATTTGATATAGTGTTACTTGATCCACCGTATATGACAGATTTTGGCAGTCGTGCGATTGATTATATTATCAAAAATGACAGGCTAAATACTGGAGGGATAATCATATTTGAGACAAGTAATGATATTACTTTTGACTTTGAATATCAGGGATTCGTCATAACAAAAAAGAAATATGGTACTGTAGCAGTGTATAAAATGGTGAAAGAGATTTAATATGAGATATGATAAGATTGATAATAGTATAATCATTCATGATATTAATGATTTTAATGTAGTACAGACTCTTAATTGTGGTCAGATTTTTAGATACGAGATAGATGGCAATAGTGCTAAAGTTTATTCTCAAGACAAGTGTGCGTATATTGAAACTTTTGATGATAAAATAATTATAAAATCCTTAGATGTAGATTATTTTGAGAACTTTTTTGATTTGGATAGAGATTATAGTGTGATCAAAAATGCACTTCGAAAAGATTCTTTTCTTCGTGATGCTGTAGATTTTGGGTATGGTATTAGAATACTCAATAATGATGCATATGAGATGATTGTTAGTTTCATTATTTCTGCTAATAACAATATTGGTAGAATAAAAAAGTCTATAGAATATCTATGTCGTCATTTTGGTAAGGATATGGGTGAATATCATGCATTTCCGACTCTTAGTGAATTAAAGTTGGCAAGCATTGATGATTTTGTTCGTGCGGGACTAGGCTATAGAGCTAATCAAATGTATGATACTATTCAGAGATTGACTAATTATGATATCTCGCAGTTGAAAGAGATGGCAAATGCAGATAAGTTTGAATTTTTAATTTCTCTTAAAGGGATCGGTGAGAAGGTTGCTAATTGTATAATGTTATTTGGTTTGGGCGTAAAAAATGTTTTCCCTGTAGATAGATGGATCAATAAAGTATATAACAAGTTGACTAACACCAATACAACGAATAGAAAATACATTACTAAAGAATTGACAAATAGATATGGAGATCTCTCAGGATTTGCTCAGCAGTATTTCTTCTATTACTTTCGAGATAATAGGATAAAGTAAATAAATTTGAGTTTACTCATAAATCTATTTTGATGATATAGAAATAAAAAAAAGGACGAATTACTTTCGTTCTTTTTTGTTTAACTTTTTTATCTTGATACCATTGCACACGAAGAATGATATATAGAATAGTATAGCGAATGAAATCACTACTATCTGACTAGTGCTAGACAATACAAAGGATAAAATAGTAAAACATATTGCTAATATCAAACAAGATATAGAGAATATGTCAAAAATCATTCTGGTTTGATTGGTATCGTTGATTTTAGTTTTGGTTGACTGATCGTGTTGATTAATATCAATATCTGTACAACTGCATTTTGAGTCGTTTATTTCCTTTCCACATTTATTACAAAGCATAAAATTCTCCAAAAATATTTTATCAGATGTAAAATAATAAGTCAAGCATTTTTAATAAATAAATTTAATAAATTAAAATACCTATTGACAAATGAAGAATCTATGATATAATTACCTCGAAACAAGGAGGAAAAAGTGGAATTCTTGAGTATATTTACCGAAATGAGCTGGGTTTGCATTGCACTATTTTGTTTGGGGCTAGCATTCTTGATTATTGAAGTGTTTGTTACAGGTTTTGGATTCTTCGGTATTAGTGGTACTATTTCGATAGTGGCTGGTGTGATCGTGCGTATATGCCAAGGACTTAACTTAGTTCAATCATTGACTCTAGTATTAATTGTGATTGGTGTGATGATGATTCTTACTATGCTCATGGTATATAGTGCACAATATGGATTATTGGGGCATAGTGGTTTATTTGAGAAGAAATCAACTCTTGATAAGAATTACAATCAACCTGATAGAAAGATCAGGAAACTGGTAGGAAAGTCTGGTAAGGCTATCACAGATCTAAAATTAGCAGGAAAGGCTAAGATTAGAGGCAGGATATATGATGTGGTGTCTATGAAATCATATATTGAGAAAGGATCTAATATTAAAGTGAAAGAAATAAAAGATAACGAAATAATCGTAAGGAAATGGTTTGAATAAGGAGGAAATTATGACTAATTCAATGTTGATGGCTGGTATGCCATTATGGGCTATCCTACTAATAGTTTTAGTAGTGGTAGTAGCTATTATTGTGGCATTAATTATTATGGTGCCTATTAATGTGTGGTTTAGAGCATTGGCGTCTGGAGCGCACGTGTCTATGATGCGTCTAATCGGTATGAAGATGCGTAAGGTGGACTACAAGAAAATTGTGAATATTTATATAGTGGCTCAAAAAGCAGGTCTAAATGTGTCTGTTAGTCAATTAGAGACTCATTTGATGGCAGGCGGAGATGTAGAGAAAGTAGTAGATGCTCTAATCGCAGCACATAGTGCTAAGCTAGATCTAACAATCGATCAGGCGAAGGCTATCGATCTTGCTGGTCGTGATGTCGTAGAAGCCGTGAAGAGTAGTGTTACTCCTAAAGTGATTCGTACAAATTGGATTGAGGCTGTTGCTAAGAATGGTATTCAAGTAAAGGCTATGGCTCAGGTAACAGTAAAGTCAAAGTTGGATCGTCAGATCGGTACTGCGGATACTGACACAATATTAGCACGTGTAGGCGAAGGTATTGTATCTGCTATTGGTAAGGCTAGTACGCATACTGATATTGTATCTAATCCGTCTGTGATATCAAAGACAATCCTTGCAGAGCATTTAGATAAGAATACGGCATATGAGATCTTATCTATTGATATTTGCGATGTGGATATTGGTGAAAATATTGGTGCCAAGTTGAAGATTGAAGACGCTGAGGCTAAGAAGAGAATTAGTCAAGCAGCGGCAGAAGAGCGTAAGGCTCAAGCGGTAGCATTAGAGCAAGAGATGAAGGCTAAGACTCAAGAAATGAAAGCATTAGTGCTTGCAGCGGAGAGAGAAGTGCATATGTCAATGGCGCATGCTATGAAAGATGGTAAATTTGGAGTAGTAGACTATTATAAACTTCAAAACTTGAATGCTGATACCAATATGAGAAATTCTATTGGGTCTTCAAAAGAAGACAAGAAACCTAAAGATGGTGATTCAGAAGGTAGGTTATAATGTCTGCTTTTGAGATCGTATTATTAATAAGTGCTTGTTCTGTACCTATTATTGCGATTTTATTTGTAGTGAAACCTAGATTTAAGCGTAGACACTTGATTCCACAGGAGTCTACGCCTTATGTTTCTAAAGAAGATACTAAAGTTGTTGATAAACAACAAGATACCGAAAAGGCAAAAATAGCTAGTTATTCATTTATGAACAGAGGAGAATCTACAGATGAATTTAAGGATTATCTAAAGGAGAAAAAGGCAAAAATAGAATTGCCTACTAGAATTGATCCTATAGAAGATCTTCCAGAGACCACTCCTTATGTTAGACACAGAAAAGTGGTCAAACCAAAAGAAGAACTTTCAATATTAGAACAAGTAGAAGATTTGTCTCCTGAGATGTGTGCGCTAGTATTCTCTGGGGCGTTTGAAAGAAAATATTTCAACTAATTCGTTTGACAAGTATACCTGTATTCTATATAATAATAAAACCTAAGAGGGAATCATGTTGAAGAAAATAAGTAAAAGATTATTAAAAAAAGAATTAGAATATAATGAACTTTCTAGTGTGATAAATAAATACGGATTAGAGGTTTTGTTGCGTTATGAGTTAGTTAAATGCAAAGATACTAATTTGTATTACATCAATGATAATAGAAAGTATAGATTATATTCTTCTAATGGTGAGTATCTAGGTACTCAATCTCATGATATAGTTAGGCATGAAACAAAATGTGGGAAACTTCAATTTTCTAATGGCTATCATTTGTTATATAGGATAATACAAGAGTCTAAGCCAGAATTATATAGTCATGCTAGACCGCAGTACAGAGCCACATATGGTATTGTAGACAGAGACGCTAATATGGTAATTGATTACGGCCAATACTTTCAATATGCTAGATGTAAGAATGGTCTGGTGTTGAGCGGTATTAATGAGTATTGTGATAATAAGGCTATTATCATTACTCGTGATGGCGAGATAATTGATACCGCATATGATGTAGTTTATCCTATTGATGTGAGGACTGATGATAAGAAATTTTATAGAGTGGGTAAAATTTTAGACGAAAAGATGATGTATGGTACTATAGCGGTAGATGCTGATTGTAATATTATAGAAGTTGTACCTTGCAATTGTGAGGAAGTTGGGGTACAGATTGTATCGGACTGTAAGACATTTAGACTTATTCAAAAATACAAAGAAGAAATACTTTTAGATCAAAAGGCTGAACTAGACCTATAGAAAGGTGTTCAGCCTTTTTTCTTTTATCAATATATATACGCGTACGCGCGTGCGTGCGCACGTTAGGGGTGGAAATAGGACAAAGTTTAATCAAAATAAAAATTTTAAAATTTTTTTAATTTTTTTGTGAAAAACGCTTGCATATTTTTTTAATATAGTGTATATTATAAATCGTCGCACCAATTATAAGGTGTGGCGAAAAGATAACAATCATTGAAAATTGTCGCTTTTCGGAAGAAAAATAAAAAATTTCAAAAAAAATTAAAAAAGTTTTGAAAAAAGTGTTGACAAAATATTCGAAATGTGTTATCTTAACAATGCGCAACGTAGCAAAGGGGTAAACCCAAAGTTGCGAAACGCCTATATAATAGTAACTTTGGTTACTTCCTTATATAGATAGAGAACAATAACAACTGCATATTTTGATAAAATACAAATACGAGAAAGTAATTGCATCAGTAATTAATTTCAATTTCAATTTGTAATTTTGCCAAAGAACATTAATCAAAGGAACAAAAAGACGATCAAGCTACAAAGAGCATATAGAGGATGCCTTGGCACTGAACGCCGATGAA
>JAZOUZ010000032.1:0-11633 GCA_045658505.1 Candidatus Onthoplasma sp.
GAATGTTCTAGTAGGTGCAAATTCACCTAACTTGTGGCCAACCATATCGACAGTACAGTATACAGGTATATGTTTTCTACCATTGTGAACAGCAATTGTATGTCCTACGAAATCAGGATAGATAGTGCTAGATCTAGACCAAGTCTTGATAGCTTTCTTCTCACCCTTTTCGTTCATAGCTTTCACTCTAGACATCAATCTTTCTTCAACGAATGGCGCTTTCTTTAAACTTCTACTCATATCTTACTCCTACTTAGCTCTCTTGACAATAAGTTTGTCAGAAGCCTTATTATGTTTTCTAGTCTTAAGACCAAGTGCAGGTTTACCCCAAGGTGTCATTGGACCAGCGTGTCCTACTGGAGACTTACCTTCACCACCACCATGTGGGTGATCTACTGGGTTCATCGCAGAACCACGAACAGAAGGTCTAACACCCATATGACGCTTACGACCAGCCTTACCTAGAGATACGATTTCGTTTTCTTCGTTACCGATTTCACCGATAGTAGCTCTACATACAGCTAGTACTTTTCTCATTTCACCTGATGGCAAACGAAGTGTAGCATAAGCACCTTCTTTAGCCATTAATTGTGCTGACAATCCAGCACTTCTAACCATTTGACCACCGCGACCTGGTTGTAATTCAATATTGTGAATCTTAGCACCAAGTGGAATGTCAATTAATTGAAGAGCGTTACCTGGCTTAATTTCAGCGCCAGCACCACTCATTACTTTATCTCCTACATTAAGTCCTTGAGGAGCGATGATATATCTCTTCTCTCCGTCAGCATATGTCAATAATGCGATATATGCTGTTCTATTTGGATCGTATTGAATGCTGTCTACTTTAGCAACAATGCCATCTTTATTACGCTTGAAGTCGATGATTCTGTATTTTCTTCTATTCTCGCCACCGATATTTCTAACAGTGATCTTACCTTGAGCATTACGACCACCAGTCTTCTTAACTGTAGTAAGTAATGACTTAGGAGCTTCGGCATCTTTTGTCAACTCAGTATAAGTCTTGTAAGTTACAAATCTGCTACCAGCTGATGTAGGTTTTTTAGTTCTTATAGCCATGATTTACTCCTTTTAGTTCAAGCTCTCGAAGAATGCGATAGCCTTAGATTCAGGCTTCAAGAAAACTACTGCTTTCTTATAATCGCTAGTCTTACCAACTACTTGACCGCTCTTTGTATTTCTTGTTTTTGTTTTACCTTTGCAAGTGATAGTGTTTACTCTAGCCACTTGTACTTCGAATAACTCTTCTACTGCTTTTTTGATTTCTACCTTGTTAGCAGCTAGAGCTACTTTGAATGTATATACTTTATTAGGAATGCCTGCGTATGATTTTTCAGTCATAATAGGCTCTAAGATAATTTCTTGTGCTCTCATTATACGTACGCCTCCTCTAATTTCTTAATAGCGTCCTTAGTGAACACTACATAAGTATTCTCTACTACTTCAGCTACGTTTAATAACATAGCATCTACACAACTAACCTTTTGGATATTGCCAGTAGCACGAATAACATTCTCATTCTTACCATCAGTAACGATGATAGTTTTCTTGTTTAGACCGAAAGCCTTCAAGAATTCGCTAGCAGCCTTAGTCTTAGCATCAGCGAAATTAATATCGTCTAAGATGAATACTTCACCTTGTTTGATCTTTTGAGATACAGCAGAAGCGAAAGCGATATCTCTCATCTTCTTATTGATCTTTTGGCTGAAATCTCTTGGCTTTGGTGCGAATACTACGCCACCGCCTGTGAATTGTGGTGCACTGATTTCGTCATGACGAGCGTTACCAGTACCTTTTTGTCTATACATTTTCTTCTTGCTGGCATTTACTTCGCTACGAGTAAGTGTAGACTTAGTACCTTGACGACCATTATTGTGGATAGCCACAACTACTTGGTGAATAAGTGGTTCGTTGTATTCTACATCGAACACTAAATCGCTTAAGTCAATAGTGCCAACTTCTTCTTTCTTTATATTATAAACTTTAAGTTTTGCCATAGTTTACTCCTTTAAGCTTTTACAGCAGACTTGATAGTAACGATAGCTTTCTTAGGTCCTGGGATAGCACCCTTGATCAAGATTAAGTTTCTATCAGCGTCTACACGCACTACTTTAAGATTTTGAACTGTCACAGTCTCATGACCATAATGTCCTGGCATCTTCTTGCCTTTCATAACTCTACTTGGTGTTGAGTTAGCACCCATAGAACCTACTTCTCTGTGAACAGGTCCTACACCGTGAGTCATTTTTAGTCTGTGTTGATTCCAACGCTTAATAACGCCTGTAAATCCGTGTCCTTTAGTAACACCAGACACATCTACTAAATCGCCTTCGCTGAACATGTCAGCTTTGATCTCTTGACCAAGAGCGAACTTAGTAATGTCATCGTACTTGAATTCCTTCAAGATACGCTTAGCTTCTACATTAGCTTTCTTGAATAGCCCTGTTTGAGCCTTGTTTACATTTTTGTCCTTGATCTCGCCGTAGCCGATCTGAACTGAATTGTAACCATCAGTCTCAACTGTCTTGATTTGAGTAACATAGCAAGGACCTGCTTCAACAACAGTCACTGGCTCTACTCGACCATCTTCTGCGAAAACCTGAGTCATGCCGATTTTTCTACCGATAATTGCTTTTTCCACAGTGTACCTCCTTAAAATTCTACTTTGATGTCTACACCTGATGGTACGTTGATCTTAGTGATAGCGTCCACTGCCTTAGCATTAGGTGCGAATACATCTATTAGTCTAAAATGTGTTCTTGATTCAAATTGCTCTCTTGAATCTTTGTATTTGTGCGTAGCACGAATGATTGTTACCACTTCTCTCTTAGTAGGAAGTGGAATAGGTCCAGATACCTTGCATCCAGCCTTAGTAGCAGTATCAAGTATTCTAGATACTACATTCTCGATTAAACCTGTATCGTAAGATGCAAGTTTGATTCTAAGTTTTGTTGTTGCCATTTTTCTCTCCTTTTTTAATTTAGTCAACACCGAAACTAGCTGGCCATTATTGACCTCCAATACACCGAACAATAAACAATGTAACAGTTTAAGATATTTTCTTACTTATATACATTAACACCGCTCCGGGTGTAAAGTGCTGATTTCTAAAAATAA
This sequence comes from Candidatus Onthoplasma sp., assembly GCA_045658505.1. Lineage (GTDB taxonomy): Bacteria > Bacillota > Clostridia > Christensenellales > UBA1242 > Onthoplasma. Next base: position 3,139 of record JAZOUZ010000032.1, read on the forward strand.
ATTGGGTCGAAACCCTTACTTTTAGTGCTAGCGTTCTAACGAACTAGGTCAGCACAAATTCCCATCTACTGTAGCTAGTAAATGCAACCTTATGCGTCTTCCCCATAATTCAGCGATAGTATTCTACCAAAGAAAAAAGAGTTTGTCAACCCTTTTTCTAAAATTTTTCTAATTATTTTTCTATACTGGTACAGATTATTTTATAATGGAAGTATCCTCTAATTGTACGCCCGTATATTTATTTAATAATTTCATGATATTAGGACTATATCCGTCAGTATCTGTTTTCTCTACTCTCTTAGTATCTATGAATACCATAGGAATATGAAATTCTTCCGCCACCTTTCTATCAATATCTCGAATCTCATCACGACATAGGATATAGCTAGGCATGAAGGCCTGCTCTCCCTTATTATTAGTTCCGTTTATCTTAGCACGAACTTTTATCTCATTCATTATTTCAGTTTCACTCAAGAATGAATTAATATCAATATAGGTAGGTAAATATTTACAAGTAGACTCTATTAAGGCTTCTTTTCTTACTTTGTTGCTATGGTCACAATAATCGGTAAACGAATCTTTTGGTAATGCATGCAGTATACTATCTGACTCTACATTACTATAACCAAATATTACTTCATTTCTATCCAACTTACCATCTATATCTCCAAAAGCATTTAGATGATTATTATCAAATAAACTCATACTAATATCTTTCTTGAGTCCAGCATCTAATCTAGGAATCGCCTTATCTATGTAGTATACCCCTTGCGAACGAGCAAGAAGTCTAAAATCTTTCATCTCAGTAATATCAATCACAGGTATATTATCTATAAGTTTTGATTGACTAACATTAGGCATATATATCTCACTTACTAAATTTTTAGAAAATTCCGATCTAGCCAATTTCATAGCCTTTTCGAACATCTCTCGCCAATCATTACGTGTTTGCAGAATAGAGATTATCTCTTTTAGATTGTCCATATTGCCCTGATAGAGATGAGGCATATCCATTTCGCTAAAGCCATTCGCTTCAGACTCCATCAAAACATGTGCCACCATTCGCTCTACCAACTCTATGCCTTCAGGTGAAAATTTTTCTCTAAACGATGGTAATGTATTCACGCTATCCAAAATCGCACAAGCAGTCAAATACACATCACACGCAGATGTATTGAAGTATCTATGATACACTCTATCTCTAAATTTCCAATCGTATACACTATCCCAATTCTCGCTATTTTCTAATTCTTCAAAGCTTGAATTCATGAATTCTTCAATATATTCATCTTGAACTTCATTAAATCTAGATTGTAGGTTATTACTTGCCTCAGGATGTATTTCTTTTAAGTTATTGTATATTATTTTGTATTCACCCCAGTCTTGCTTGATAATAAGATCGTATAATCTCTCGTCTAATAATATATTATCCGGCAATCTTACAGATCTCTCTATTGCGTTGTGCAATAGAGATAGAATGATTGATTTATCCGATTTCTCTAAATCATCAAAACTCACACTTTCGTATAATTTGCATCTGTTTTCTGTATCAAGACTTTGATTTATTCCTTTATTCTTCAGAAACAATTCTCTTAGTCTTTCATCTTCTAATTTTGAAGCCAGCCATTTGATTTGGTTCTCATTTGGAGAATAATCTTCTTCGTATGGAGTATTATAGTTCACTGAATAGAAATTATCGAATATTTTACATAGAGTATGATCGTAAAGTTTAGTATTCAATGCCAAATCTAAAATTTTATACTTGTACTCATCATGCATTTTTCGAATTACATTATGAATATTGTCAAAATCTATCCAGCCATTATTTTTATCTATCAAATACTCTATATCCACCACATCGAACTGAACACACACGCATTTCATCAAATGATTGGTTCCTACACTCACCATCTTCAATAATTCATCATCAAATAGATTATCTATATCTTCCCGTGTGAAATATTGAAATATATATTCTATATCGTGACCTAACTTAACATTATCTATCAAAAACTCTCTAAACTCATTATCGTGTAAGAGCTTAGATTTCTCTTCTCTATCTAACGATAAAAAGAATCCGCTAAAATGATCTTTTAGTCTCTTCCAATCTTCTGCAACGAATTTCTGTGGTGCATATCTACTATTCATGCTTTTATTATAAAACGAAACTCTCTAATTGTCAAATAGAAAAAGAAGACCTAGGTCTTCTAATCTATATTCTCTATTGGAGTAGTTGACTGTCTTTCTTCATTATGCAAATAATCTATAAGATCATTAAACGCAAACACTGTATACATAGTAGTCAACTGCAAATGTCTAAGATCATCTGATGCTTCAACTATCTTTTGAAACTCTGTTTCCGCCAAAACCTCAAAGTTGAATAATTTAATATATAAGTCTTTTTCAATAATCATATTAAAATTAAAATCCGCGATACATATCACTCCATCAACCTCTATCTCCAATACCGCATGCATTACAGGTTTGCCTGTATCATAAATACCACCTATCACTTTACCAATATAATCTTCTTTGCCCATTACATACGCCATACCTACACAATTACCGAAACACTCAAATTTCTTCACCCATTTAGGTAAATTTTTGAATATTTTATTTAGTTTATAGAGTCTACCTTGTCCATATTCGCAGTCAATGAGATAAGGATCCTCTTTCGAGCCTTTGCCAGAAACTTGCACTAATTCTCCACCCTTCTTAGCGAAGTATTTTACAAACAACGAAACAGTATCCACTAGTTCTCTTATTTTAGTGTTAATGAAATATAAATTATCATTTTCATCAACTGTCAAATTTTCAAACAAACTCGAATGTCTTAATTGATTATTATTTTCTTGATCTCTCAATTTTCTTACTTCTTCTAATGTCATAATATCTCCTAAAAATTCCCAATAGGATCTATGTACTCTGCATTGCCATTATTATAATCTTCAAAATACTGTACGCTTTCATCGAATGCAAACACCATGTATCCATAACCCCACCCTTTAGGATATATGAAGTCTGATAGATTTTCTATTGTTTCTGTGAAATTAACAATTTTCTCACTTTCCAATTCTTCTAAGACCTCAAATCCAAATAATTGACAATACAGCTCTTTCTCGCAAAGAACATCTATATTAAAGTCTAAAATATTACCACTCTCCAGTTCTAATACCGAATGTAGTACTGAATGATCTCCTGAACCAAATATACCGCTTAAAACCTTACAAGGTTTTTTATCATCTACATGTATCAAGTATGCCATTTTGAAGCAATTAGCGAAACAATAACCCCTCTCTATAAATCCTGGATATATATTATCTTTGAACACATATCTAGCATTCATTAATTTACCATCTCCATATTTCGATTTTATAGAGTATTTATGTTTTTTAGTTCCTAAACCATTAAACTTCTTAACACCTTTCAATTTTCTTATTAAACTTTTAATTATCAATGAATTAAAATTGATCAATTTCAAATCTTCATTACCAACAGTTAAGTTCGCCCAATACTGAAAGAAAACTCTCATTTCGTCGATTTCCCGCGCACTGAGCCCCTGCATATTATTAGGCAACCTTAAAACCTTTTTATTTTCTTGTTTCCTTAAGTTTTCTATCTCTTTTATTTTCATACTTATATAATATCATAAAAATCCAATTTGTCAAGATATAAAATATTTACAAATCATTTTATTTATGTTATCATGATGATATGAAAACATTTGAAAAGAACGATAGTGGATTCGTGTGCCTTGTATGTGGACACTCTGTTGAACCACTAAAATATACATCTAGAGACCATTGTAACAAATGCCTATCTAGTATACATATAGATATTAATCCAGGAGATAGAGCGAATAGTTGTCTAGGGACACTTGTACCAATAGATATTAGTACCAGCAATAAGAAAGGATACATTATCCACTATAAGTGTGAAAAATGTGGACAACTACATAATAACAAGTCCGCAGATGACGATAGTTTCAAAACTATGTTAAAAGTAATGAATAAAAGTTATAACATAAATGAATATTTGTAGATTACTACCTTATCACAAGACTCGCTCTGTTTATGTCATCCTGAGGAGTTAACACATGACGTGAGGATCTACAGCTAGAGCTCTGTAAGACTAAGTGTAGATTGCCACTTCACTACATTCCTCATAATGACATGATAGCTAGCCTCTTGCCATCCCAAACGTAGCGTGGGAATCTACAAATGTACTCAGTAAGACTATGATAATTTATAAAAATTTTATTAAAAAGGTATTTACAAATTAAAAATATTATGTTAGAATATGTTTGAATTTAGAAAAAATTACAAGGAGATAAAATTATGGCAAATGTACCATTCCAATATACAATATTCAAGCCTTCTAGATCTAAGAAAGCATCAGAACTTATGAATATGTCTGACGATGAACTAGCTAGAAGATATTTGAAGAAAAAGACTTCTTCTTCTCCTAGATTCAAAAGTGCATTTTTAGATGAAGTCAACGATGCCGACAACGAAGGATATGCTACTCATTGGCGTATGTATTCTATTGCCGGTGCGAATTTAGATCATATTTATTCTCAACTATGTAAGAAAGTAAATAAGATCAATGATATGGGTTACGAATTTAGAATGGATAATGTGGTAGGAGATATTGAATCACTATTATCTTATGATGATAAAGAAGTAGATAAAGTTAGTTATGATACAGCCCCATTATCTGTATACACTACAGAGATTGCACATTTCTACTGCATAGATATCTTGAGTCAAAGAGTGTTAGATTATGTTGAGAACCTTGCTAATAGAGGTTATAGAATATAAAAAATGCGAGAATTTCTCGCATTTTTTTATTTATTTAAATCGAATGACCATCTTCGCCATTTACTGAAACCATCACTTCTGGTTTAACATTTGTACCTTCCATACGAACGCCCACTCTGCGTCCTACAGGAACTTTACGTTCGCCACCGTCAGCATTTATCGGTTCACGTTTTCCTGTTCTTGGATTGTAAAATATAAATCCCGTATTATTCGCATTTGTATTTTGCGGTTTATTTTCAGGCTGTTGAGATCTAGGGTTTTCGCCTGTTCTTCCACCTTTCTTACCCTTAGCGGAACCACTTGATCCGCCACCACCAGACTTTCCTTTTCCGTCATTTTTGCCATTTCTTGTTCCCTTAGCATTTTCCTTAAGGTTATTAGTTATTTGTGTTACTAATCCTCCTGTCTTATTATCAGACTCTGCTTCCTTCCTGGTTTCTGCTGGTATTAATATCCCACCAGAAATTTGATTGATAAGATTCGTGAACTTTTCTCTTTCGCTACCACTAGTATTTTGGCGATTCTCATTAGCTGATTTTTCTTTATTGGCAAATTCTTCCGCTAATTCAGCGATAGAAGTCTTATGTTCTTCTCCTTTTGTATCTACATTGATGATACGCGTAGGATCTAATTCATTCTCAGCTACTATAGTGCTATTGATATCTAACACCATATCTCTCTTGATATTAGTATCTCTAGTAATATTTATTTTTTCTTTATTAAACTCAGCACGCTCTTCATCAGACAAGACTCCTATATTTTCTTCTATCGCCTTATCTATTACTTCATTGATAGTCTTAGCGAAGAAGAGTTTGTCTACAGAGATGAAATCTCGTTTATCTTTTATGCTTTTTAATAGTTCTGCTTCTACTAGTTTCTTTAGTTCTGGATATATATCTAATAGCGCTAAAATTCTATTACCATATTCTGCTTCGATTTCTTCGAGTTCTGTTTCTTTATCTATTAGAATGCTATTAGCTTTGAGCAAATATTTGAATCTATTAGTAATACCAAAATATTTCTCCAACACTGCATCATCACAACTAAATATATCGATCTCATGACCACCAAAAGTGTCCACGTTCCATTGTTTGTATACTAGATTTCTATCTACTATACCTGACGTCTCTATTTCGTCCAAGACATATTCATTAATATTGCTATATGCTCCACTATTGAGTTTGAAATTCGCTTCGTAATTCAACTTCTCCAATAAAGACAAAGTTACTTTATCTTTCTCATAAGTAATAATAAAAGTAAATGGCTTATCTAGTCTTAATTCCCCATGGCATATTTCAATATTCTCATCAACTTCAATGATATACTTCTTCATAGAGATTAGCTGAGATACCACTAATGGATCAATATAGTACTTACCATTACTATCAAAATCTCCCATCATGAATCCCAATATGGTATGTCGAAGATTATTAAACTTAGCATATTCTATAAGTGTAGGATCTTCAATATAACCTAATTCACTATCCATTTTTAGATACTTTGCCATTATCTCCTCCTAATCGAAATTATATCGAATTTATTTCGAGTATAGTTATCTCCTTATGATTAGTATATCATGTTTAAACTAGGTTTGCAACAAAATTTACAAATTTGATTCGATAATTCTCATTAAACAATATAAAAAAAGACAAAATTTATTTGTCTTTTATTCTTCACTTTCTGCCAACTTTCTTTGTTGATCGGCGAGAGTCAATGCTTCAATCATTTCGTCAATATTTCCGTCCATAAACGAACCGATATTATATAGACTCAATCCAATTCTATGATCAGTTACACGACCTTGTGGGAAGTTGTATGTTCGGATACGCTCACTTCTATCACCTGTACCTACTTGATTCTTTCTATTCTGACTATATTCAGATTCTTTTTGTTGTTGATAATAATCAAATAATTTAGCTCTAAGCATAGCGAATGCTTTTTCTTTGTTTTGAGTTTGGCTACGTTCATCTTGACAACTAACCACTATTCCTGTAGGGAAGTGTGTGATACGAATAGCAGATTCGGTTTTGTTCACCTTTTGACCACCTGCTCCACTAGAACGGAATAGATCTAGACGAATATCCTTCTCATTGATCTCTACTTCCGCATCTTCCATCTCTGGTAAGATTGCCACTGTAGCAGTAGAAGTATGTACACGTCCTTGACTCTCTGTTTCCGGTACACGCTGTACTCTGTGAACACCCGACTCGAACTTAAATGTAGCATATGCATTCTTACCTTTGATCATGGCTTGAACTTCTTTCACTCCACCTAATTCTGTTTCTTCTAAGTTTAGAATCTCCAACTTGAACTTATGTGAATCGCAATACATTTGGTACATTCTAAGAAGACTATGTGCAAATAGCGAACTCTCCTCACCGCCGGCACCACCACGAATCTCAAGAATAACGTTCTTAGTATCATTCTCATCTTTTGGTAACATCAATAATTTTAATTTTTCTTCACTTTCTGCCAATCTCTCTCTTAGACTTTGAGACTCTTCTTTTAGCATCTCTCTCATTTCTGGATCAGATTCACTTGTTAGCATCATTTCCGCATCTTCAAAGTCGCGCGCCATCTTCATATATTCATCGTATTCTTCCATTAGCGGACGAAGAGATGAATGTTCTTTTACTTTTGCTTGCCAAGTCTTATTATCCGCAATAATATCCGGATTCGCTATATCATCAGTTAGCGCATCGAATTTTTCTTTAATTGCTTTTAATTTCTCAATCATGTTTTCTCCTTTTACATTTTATTTCTTAAATATCATTACTCTATCTAGTCCTGCATAGTCTTTAATACATTCTACGAAATGACAATCTAAAAACAAATTCAAAATCATTTCTTTTTGATCTTCGCCGATCTCCATAATAAGCATACCATTATCATTAAGATATTTCTTCATATTATCATGTATTATGTTATAGAATTTCAGTCCCATTGCACCGCCATCGAGTGCCAATATCGGATCATGCTCTATCACTTCTCTATCTAATTCTTTCACTTCGTCCGAATCAATATATGGTGGATTCGATATTATTAAATCAAATTTACCTTCAATCTTCTCAAACATATCCGATCTAACAAACTCGACATTAACATCATTCATTTTAGCATTTTGCTTTGCTAATTGTAATGCTTTAGTAGAGATATCTACCGCCATAATATCTATATCTACATTTTTCTTGAGAGCAATAGCGAGACACCCAGAACCTGTACACATATCTAATGCACTCTTGTATCCATTCTCTTTGACCACATTGATAGCATAATCAATGATCAATTCGCTCTCAGGCCTAGGAGTCAACACGTCGTCGTTCACCTTAAATTCTAATCCATAAAAATATGCTTTATTGAATATACTATCCACTGGCATATTATTCAATCTCATCTCAGACTTAGATCTAATCTCCGACTCTATCTCATCACTGATGTTATCTATAAGTGATAGTTCTGTACGCTTCACACCTAAGACCTCAGAAATAATGAAGTCTACATCTGCTTCATCGATATTGTTATTATTGAAAACTTGTTTCAATTCTTTTCTTAAATCAAATAATCTCATAATTTCTCGTTATGTCATTAAAATTTTCACGTCATTGTGAGGAAAACTTTAGTTTGACGTGGCAATCTAGACCCTTACTAAACATTCATTGTATATCATCACGTCAC
>JAZOUZ010000033.1:0-18535 GCA_045658505.1 Candidatus Onthoplasma sp.
CACAGAACGACATGGCTACGATCCGACTTTTGTCCAAAGGATTAGTACGAAATTCTGATAGTGATACGATTAGACGTGTAATAATGAAAAAGGGGAATAATGTAGGGAAAACCTTAGTAGCCCATACAGATACTGCAGATAAACACGAGTTGACGTATATTGTTGGATTGGCGATGAATAATATTGCAACAATGAGCAAAAATATAATAGTGATTTTATTTGATTTTAAAGATCTAATCATATATAATATTATTTAAGGTAAGGGGAAAATATGAAGAAGTTAGCAATAGTACTTGGTGGAGGGTCTTGTAAGGGTTATGCTCATCTAGGATTCCTTAGAGTACTAGAAAAGTACGGTATCAAACCCGACCTAATAGTAGGTACCTCAATGGGTGCACTAGTAGGCGGTATGTATGCTAGTGGCAAGACTCTTGATGACCTCATTACTCTTAGTGATCAGATTCATTCGCTTGGTCATTTTGATATATTCTCTACATTATTTAAGGATAATATATTGAATATAAAAAAGATACGAAACCTAATAGTAGATGAACTCGGTGAGAGGACATTTGAAGATTGTCATATTCCTTTCGTGGCTGTAGCGACAGAATTATATACAGGACAAGAGAAACATTTCTCATCAGGATTATTATCAGATGGAATCATATCTAGTATATCGATACCGGGAATATTTCCGCGAATGGAGATAGATAATCGATACTATTGTGATGGAGGACTACTAAATAATCTTCCTGAAGATGTGGCTAGAGAGATAATGCCAGACGCTGTAGTAGTATCTTTAGATGTGGTAGGAGAGTATCCTAAGCAAATCGAACATATCAAAATGAAGAGCGTAGAGGTCTTGGTGAATGCCATATCTTTGATGACTACTCAAATAGTGAATCTAAAACCTCAGAGAGCTGATATTAGAATAGTGCTTACAATGCCAAATGTTAGTTTGATTGACTTTAGTAGCGATACTGTACTAAGTGCTATCAAACACGGCGAAGAAGAAACTGAAAAATATATTGATGAGATAATAAAGTTATTAAAAGGAAATACAGATGAAAATATTAAAAGATCTAAAAGAAAAAGCAAAAAAGATTGATGGTGTAATTATTCTACCAGAGGCTCATATTGACGAAAGAGTAATGGAGGCTGGTAAGATTGCGCTCAGAGATAATATCGCAGAGATTATAGTCTTTGGTAAACTTGAAGAATATCCTATCGAATACAATTCTCCACAATGCAGAGTGATAGATATTGAATCTAGTGAGAAAAAAGAAGAGTATATTAAAATGCTATATGAATTGCGAAAAGCTAAAGGTATGACTATTGAGCAGGCGACTAGTCTAATCAATGAGCCAATCTATTTTGCTATGATGTTATTAAAAGATGGCGTGGCTGATGGAGTGGTGGCGGGAGCTAAATATTCTACTGCTAATGTACTTCGTCCAGCGTTACAGATCATCAAAACTAAGCCTAATAAGAAAATTGTTACGGGTAATATGTTAATGCTAAAGGAAGACTCTGATCCGCTAGTATTTGGAGATGTGTCGCTAATCGAAAAACCAAATGTAGAGCAACTCGCAGAGATTGCCATAGACAATGCTGAGTTTATGGAAAAAGTGGTAGGGTTTATTCCAAAAGTGGCGATGCTTAGTTATTCTACTAAGGGAAGCGCTAAGAGCGAAATGGTAGACGTAGTGGCGGAAGCGACCAAGATAGCACAAAGCTTGAGTGAGTACAAAATCGATGGCGAGATGCAGGTAGATTCTGCTCTAGATATCGCTACTGCCAAGAAAAAGGGTGTCACTAGTGAAGTGGGTGGTAATGCCAATGTACTCATTTTCCCTGATCTTAATGCGGGCAATATTGGATATAAATTGGTGGCTCGGCTAGGCGGATATACCGCAGTAGGTCCTATTATGCTTAATTTCAACAAGCCAGTAAATGACCTTAGTCGTGGCTGTACAGTAGATGAAATAGTGAATACTATCAGTATTACAAAGTTAATGATATAGAGTAGATTGATTCAATCTACTTTTTTATTTCAAAGCATGGAAAATTTATTTACAAATCTGAATTAAAGTGTTATAATACATCACAATATCTAATTAAAGGAGAAATTAATGAAAGTTTTAGTTGTTAATGCTGGTAGTAGTAGTGTTAAAGCTCAATTAATGGAGTCTACTACAGGAGAAGTATTTGCTAAGTTTTATTGTCAAAGAGTAGGTCTTAATGAGTCATTTACAGACTACAAGACTACTGAGAAGAGAGTGATCAAAAAGGACCTCGCTAATCATAGAGATGCGTTCCAACTCATATTCGACACACTAATGGATAGTGAGATTGGTGTGATCTCTAGTCTAGATGAGATCAAGGCTATCGGTCATAGAGGTGTGAATTTCGGCGAAGAGTACAAGGAGTCGTTTGTAGTCACTGATAAGGCACTCGCTGATATGAAGGCAAATGTTGGTTTCGCTCCACTTCATAGTCCTGCGATCATTACAGGTGTTGAGGTATGTAGAGAATTGATGCCTAATATCAAGAATGTAGTAGTATTGGATATATCATTCCATACTACAATGCCTGAGAGTTCATATATTTATCCTATTCCTTATGAATTCTATGAGGAGCACAAGATTCGTAGATATGGTGCTCATGGTACTAGTCATAGATATATCGCTATGCAATGCGAGAAGATGTTCGGCGACCTAAAGGGTAAGAAGATTATATCTTGTCATATCGGTAGCGGTAGCAGTCTATGTGCTATCAAAGACGGTAAATGTCTAGATACTACTATGGGATTCACTCCACTAGCAGGGGTGGTAATGGGTACTCGAAGTGGAGATATCGATCCATCTATTGTTAAGTCTATCATGGAGATCAAGGGTGTAGATATCAATGGTGCTATTGATATTCTTAATAAGAAGAGCGGTCTAACAGGTATATGCGGATATAGTGATCTAAGAGATATTGACGCTAACCTAGATCAACCTAGAGTAAAGTTAGCGTTCGATATTCTGGTTAAGTCTATCAAGAAATATATCGGTGCATATTCTGCTGAAATGAATGGTGTAGACTATATTATCTTCACAGCTGGTGTAGGTGAGAATGATAACCTAGTTCGTGAGGCGATATGTAAAGATATGGATTATCTTGGCATTGACTTCGATTTTGACAAGAATAATACTGCTCCTCGTGGCGAAGTAACAAAATTCACCAAAGAGGGTAGCAAGGTTGAAGTATGGCGTATACCTACTGACGAAGAGTTCGTTATCGCTATGGATACTGCTGAATTATCTAAGTAATATGAAGAGAGCCACTATGCTCTCTTTTTCGTTTTGTCATTGCGAACGAATGCGTGGTAATCTACACTAAATATTTCGTAAAATTAATTGACAAACTTTAAGTCCCGTGCTATATTACCGCTAAGGAGAGAAGTATGAATCAAATTAGACAACGAATCAATATCAATAAAGACCTATCATCATTACAAGAATTTATACATTATAGAACACTATCTGATCTAAGGGCTACGGATATCTCATCTGTTTGGTTATTAATTCAAAAAAAGAATGGGTCTACAGGTCAACTCAGAGATATCTTGACTATATATTATAATGAATTGATTAATCAAATGGCTGAGCATGGGTATGTATTGGTTGAGAACGAGTTTATATACACTAATCATAGTCCAACATTTATCAGACTATCTAAAGAAGAGAAAGAAGTGTACCTATATGGAACCTTAATGAAATACAACCAAAAATCAAAAGAACAAAGTCTAATTTCTAGCATGATTGAAAGAAATAGAAGATTGGCAATTAAAGACTATCAAGAAACAAAATCTTTTAGAAATGTATTGAGACATAAGTCCAAATCTAATACATATTCATTAAAGTGTCAAAATAAGGATACTGGTTTTATAGATGGTAGAGGTATTATACTAGATGGACTAAGAGAGAATCCATACCTTTTACATGATATTGATAAGGCATTCTTCAAAGAAAACTGTGATGAAATAATGGATATTATTTATAAGAGTAACATTGATGTGAAGATGAAAAACACTTTGGTAAAATATGCTTTTAACAAATTGAAGAGTAGGTTTGAGGACATGGAAGACATGCTTGCGGACTAATTTTGAACAATTTGAGAAAACTAGTTGACAAAAGGATTGATCTTTGATATAATGATGCCATATGTTGTCGAGTGCTGTATAGAGGCACGAATATTATATGGAGGTAATTTATGGCAGTTCCAAAAGGAAAAGTGTCAAAAGCTAGACGTGATAAACGCCGTGCTAATTGGAAAGCTGCTGTTCCTACTTTAGTAGAATGTCCACATTGTCATGAGAAGAAGATTGCACACCGTGTATGTAAGAATTGTGGTTACTATGATGGAGAACAAGTAGTTAACATGGACAAGAAAGAAGAAAAGTAAAGACATCGCCCACTAGGGCGATTTTTCTTGCGAAAAAATATTTTTTAGGATAATATAAATATATGGATAAAATTATTTTAGATATTAATGAGAATATTGAAATACTTAATAAAGTGATTCTTAGTGATTCATTGTCTGAGGTGAAGAAGATTATTGCGAAACCTATCACTCTTAAGAATGGTATCAAGTGGCAGATAGAGAGATTCAAGGGCGCGCAGGTTTTTCATGAAAATGTAGAGGCTGGTGAACTAGTTAATCTTCCGTTTGAGGATTACAAGCAAATCACTCTAGAGAAAGTAGGTATGACTACTGTTTATTCCAAGGGAAAGAATAGTTATCGAGCAAAATCTGTAGAGAATAAACAAGTCAAAATAGTGTCTACACACAACAAAGAAAAGAATTATCTAATCAAAGAGGGAGATAATGTTCCGGCATTGGTCGATCTTGGAGTATTTACTCGTGAAGGTAAAATCGTTAAATCAATGTATGATAAATTTAAGCAAATAAATAAGTTTATTGAGATCATAGATGATGCATTCAAGTTGTATAACAAAGATGAGATTACTATACTAGATTTTGGTTGTGGTAAGTCGTATTTGACATTCTTAGTTTATTATTATTTTGTTAAGATCAAGGGAGTCAAGGTTAAGATTATAGGATACGATATCAAACAAGATGTTGTGTATAATTGTAATAACATAGCCAATAAGTATGGTTATGATGGATTAGAGTTTGTACTTAGTGATGTGAAGAAAGACAAACTATATGATGGTAAAATCGACATGGTGATTACTCTTCATGCCTGTGATACTGCGACAGATTATGCACTTGATTTTGCGATCAAGAATAAGGTAAAAAATATTTTCTCCGTACCATGTTGTCAGCATGAAGTAAACCTGTCTATTAAGAAAGGTGGAGATTATGATATTCTACTTGAAGATGGATTAATTAAGGAAAGATTCTCAGCACTAGTTACTGATGCTGTGAGAGTTGAGATTTTGCGAGCGAAAGGATATTCGGTAGATGTTATTGAATTTGTAGACTTCGCGCACTCTCCTAAGAATCTGATGATTAGAGCGACTCAAAATAGCAAGCAGAAGAGCATGAAGAGAGTGGAAGAATTGATGAACAAATATCAATTCAAGCAAACATTATTTGAATTACAGAAAGTGTAGATTATTACATTGTGGTACTCTTCTCAATGATAAAGGCTATGTCATTCCGAAACCTTTAGGTCGTGGGAATCTACACTAAGAATCTAAAATTACGAAAAATGTGAAACATTTTACTAGCAGTAGTATTTTGTTTTACTTTTTTTAATATATTTGATATAATTAGATTGTATTAAGGGAGTATTTATGAAAATAGTATTAGATGCTTTTGGTGGCGACTATGCTCCAGATGAGATTGTAGCAGGCGCAGTGAAAGCTCTTCAAAATAATGATAAAATTAATCTTGTATTAGTAGGTGATAAAGATAAAATTTCAGAATTGTTACAGAAGTTAGTCTTCGTGTCAGATAGACTAGAGATCGTGCATGCTCCAGATGTGGTAACTATGGACGAATCTCCTACAGTTGCTATTAGGACTAAGAAAAATTCTAGTATTGTGGTGGCATTTGATTATCTGAAGAACAATGACGATGCAGTAGCACTAATTAGTGCTGGTAGTACAGGTGCTACACTAGCTGGTGCAGTATTGAAGCTTGGTAGAATTAAGGGTATATCTAGACCGGCATTGGCACCACTTCTTCCTACTGTCAATGATGGCAACGTGATGTTACTTGACTGTGGAGCGAATGCTGAATGTAAGGCAGAGAATTTACTTCATTTCGCAATCATGGGCAATGAATATATGAAGGCAATGGGAGTGAAGAAACCACGAATTGCATTACTTAATATTGGTACAGAGTCTGAGAAGGGTAGCGAGATGATAAAAGAAGCGTATGGACTATTAGAACAGTCTGGATTACATTTCGTAGGTAATATAGAAGCGCGAGATGTGATGCGTGGCAATGTAGATGTGGTAGTAAGCGACGGATTCTCGGGCAATATATGCTTAAAGACTATAGAGGGTACTGCAGAGATATTATTTGGTGAGCTTAGAGATGTTACTCATAATGGACTCAAGAACAAAATCGGCGGATTACTTCTTAAGAAAGGTCTATATTCTATAAAAGGTAAATATGATTATAGGAAGGTGGGCGGTGCTCCATTACTTGGTGTGACTAAGATCGTACTCAAGTGTCATGGTAATAGTAAGGCGGATAGCATTGCTACTACTATTGAGCAGGCATATAAGTTGGCCAATAATAAAATGATAGATAAGGTAAAGAAAGCTGTAGATAGTGATGAAGAATAGATTTTTAGAATTGTTTGAAAAGTGTAGTGATGAGTTGAAAGAATTAGCTTTCACTCATTCTTCATATGCTAATCAGTATGGGACACTTAGTAATGAGAGATTAGAATTTTTAGGCGATTCAATATTATCTACAATAGTTAGCGACTATCTGTACAAACATTACAACAAGCCAGAAGGTAAGATGTCTAAGATTCGGGCGAAATTCGTATGTACTGAGAATTTGAGTGAATTGGCCAAGTCTCTCGACGTTGCCTCTCGTATTAAGTTTGGCAAAAGTTTTCAAGGCAATATCTCAGATGCTATCCTTGCGGATATAATAGAATGTATGATAGGTGCTATGTATCTAACATATGGTCTACACTCGATTAGTACTGCAGTATTAGATGCTCTGAAAGTAAAAGAACAACTGAGAGCAGGTATGAAGCCAAATGATTACAAGTCTGAACTTCAAGAGTATGCGCAGGCTAACAAACAAAAGTTAGAATACAAAGTAGAGAAGTATCTAACTAAGGGTGGACAAGAAAACTTTAGGGCTAGTAGTTTTATTAATAATGTATTTGTGGCTTATGGACAGGGATCTACCAAAAGAGAGGCTGAGCAAAATTCTGCAAAACTAACACTCACTAAATTAAAGAAAGGGGAATGATATGAAAGATCAAGAATTATTTTCACTAATATTAGATAAAAATGAACAAATCATCAAGACATATAGACCCAACAAGGTTAGGACTTGGGCGAATGCAATAGTAATGGTATTGTTATATAGTATATTTTGCGTTCCACTATTAGTTGGTGCACTGTGGGATAAAGATATTTGGACAGGCATTATTACTATCATTGTATTATATTCTGTAATGATTATACTTACGGTGTTATTTATATCTTTTTGGCTAAATAAGACAGTTTATGCTATTACTAACAAGAGAATATTGATACGTACAGGATATATCGGTGTAGATTACAAGAGTCTTGATTTTACTATGCTTGGTGCCATGACGGTAAATGTTAATTGGCTAGATAAATTATTGCATAGTAAGACGGGAACTTTATCATTCGGAAGTATGGCTAGTCCTATGGTAAATAATAATATTGCTAAGTTTACATTATCATATATCAAGAATCCATATGAAGAATATAAAGAAATTAAAGAAATAATTGACGAACATCAGTCAAAATAATTTGACAAACCATCTAAATTTCAGTATAATAAAAATAGAAAGCATTAAGGAGAATTAAATATGTTATTTGAACCACCTATTGATGAATTGGTAAATATGGCAGGCTGTAGATATGCAGTAGCAGTGATTGTAGGGGCAAGAGCAAAGGTGTTGGAGAATAAGATTCCGACTCTTCTCAATGGTAGTTCTAATGCAGCTATCGATTATGCAGCTACTGAGTTATTTAAGGGCGAAGTGATAGGAGTTCAATCAAAGTAAGAATGTACGCACAAGTTATAGTAGATATTTCCAATGACGCTGTCGATCGAGTGTTCGATTATTTGGCTCTGCCGGATACTAAAGTCGGTATGAGAGTGAGAGTTCCATTCGCTAATCGTACGGTTTTGGGGTATGTAATAGGACTTAAGAGTGATACCAGCTTTGATAATACGAAGATCAAATCTATTATTTCAAATCTAGAAAGTGTACCTAAACTAAAACCGGAGATTTTGGAGCTCACTAAGTTTTTAGCAGGACACTTTTTTTTGCGTCTAAGCGATTGTATTAAATTAGTATTACCATCTTGCGTTAGACAAGATACTCAGCATGAACAAAATGCTTATATTTTGACACCTTTGTATGATATTGATACTGCAATATCTATGATAGGTAAGCGTGCTAAGAGTCAGCTCTCAGCATATGCATATTTGACTGAACAGGGTGAATGTAATATATCTACTCTCATTGAAACATTCGGAAGATCTAGTATCAATGCACTGATAGAGAAAGGATTAGTAGAGAAGACTGTCGTTAGAAAATATCGCGCTCCGTCAGTGGATCAGATCTGTGCGGATAAAAAGATTTTGACACATTTGCAACAATCCGCGGTAGATCATATAAAGAATCAAGACAAGACGTTCTTATTGCAGGGCGTTACCGGTAGTGGTAAGACTGAAGTATATATGTCAATTATTGATGATGCGCTAGCGCAAGGTAAGACCGCAATAATGTTAGTGCCAGAGATATCACTTACTCCACAGATGATGAATAGATTTAATTCTAGATTTCCTAACAATGTAGCAGTATTGCATAGCGGTCTTAATGAGGGTGAGAGATTTGACGAGTGGGATAGGATATTCTCTGGGCAAGTAAAAGTCGTGCTGGGCGCGAGAAGCGCAATATTTGCACCACTTGAGAATATTGGTGCTATAATAATAGATGAAGAACACGATAATTCTTATGTGAGCGAGACTAACCCTAGATTCATCACACACGATGTAGCAGAATTTAGAGCGAGATACAATCATTGTCCACTAATATTAGGTAGTGCTACACCTAGTATTGAAAGTTTCAAAAAAGCGCAAGACAAATATTATAATTTAGTGCGTCTGCCAGAGAGAATTGGTGGATTAGAGATGCCTAAGATAGAGATTATTGACATGTTAGGCGAGGTAATGGATGGCAATTCGTCATTTTATAGCAAGAAGTTATTATCAAAACTAGATGAATGCGTCAAGAATAAAAAACAAGCAATATTATTCATCAATCGTAGAGGATTCGCATCTTTCATGATGTGTAGAGAATGCGGTTATAGAGCGAAGTGTGATGATTGTGAGGTAAGTCTAGTTTATCATAAGGAAGATAAAGAACTAAAATGTCATTTTTGTGGTAAACGTTATCGAGCTCTTACGAATTGTCCGAACTGTAATAGTGATAATATTAAGTTTGGAGCGATGGGTACAGAGAGAGTGTGTGAAGATCTAAAAGAGATGTTTCCGGATATTCCGATATTTAGAATGGACAATGATACTACAAGGGGTAAAGATGGACACAAGAAAATTTTATCATCATTCGCAGATACTAGTCCAAGCATATTGGTAGGGACACAGATGATTGCCAAAGGTCATGACTATCCGAATGTTGCCTTCGTAGGCATCTTAGATGCAGATGTTAGTCTGTATAATAGTGATTATAAAGCGAATGAAAGAACATTCCAATTAGTAACTCAGGTAGCAGGAAGGACGGGTAGAAAAAATAATGATGGATACGTAGTATTGCAGACATATTCTCCTAAACATTATGTATATAGATTCGCAACCAATTATGATTATGAGAGTTTTTATGCTAAAGAAATCAATACTAGAGAAACCACAATGTTCCGACCATTTAGCACTATACTAAGAATATTAGTGTGTAGTGAAAGTGATAACCGAGCGAAAGAGGTTACTAAAAAATTATATGACAAAGCATTAGAATTAAGAGAGAAGTTTGGTAGAGAGATATTATTCTTGCAGGCTATGGCTAGTCCGGTCAAAAAAATTCAGACAAAATATCGTTATCAAATCTTGACTAGATACATTCCAAATGATACAATAACTAAAGAGTTTTATTCCATCAGCGATATAATAGAGAAAGATGTGTCTATTTTCGTTGAGAAGAACCCTAATAATTTGAGGTAAAAATATGGCAATAAGAGAAATAGTACCACATTCTGATAATTTTATTAGAAAGCACAGCAAAGCTGTGAAAGTTTTTGATGAAAAATTGTGGGAATTATTAGATGATATGCAGGATACGCTTAATATGAAACCTGGTGCAGGTCTTAGTGCTGTGCAGGTTGGAGTACTAAAGAGAGTATTTATCATTAATATTAACGAAATGAGAATTGAATTCGTAAATCCAAAAATAATCGCTACAAAAGGCGAACAATACAAGAAAGAAGGTTGCCTTAGCGTTAATCTTCCATTCGAGTACGTGCGTCGCCCATTCGAAGTAACAGTGCAGGCATGGGATAGATATGGCAATAAGTTCACACTTACTTGCGAGGATTGGACTGCTGTCTGTATATGTCATGAATGCGATCACCTAGATGGTGTGTTGTATATCGACAAGACTTGTGTACCTCCAAAGGGCATGGCGGAGGACGACGAATAATGAATATAGTATTCTTCGGTACAGGTCATTTTAGTACTATTGTTCTCGATGGTATGATTAATGACGGTCAGAATATAGTTGCGGTAGTTACACAGCCGGACAAGGCGAATGCTAGAAATAATAAAATAGTATATTCTTCTATCAAGCAATATTGCTTAGAGAAGGGTATACCATGTCTTCAGTTTGCTAAATTAAATCTTGAAGGCGAAGAAATATTAAAAACTTTTGATCCTGATTTGTTTGTTACAGCGAGTTATGGACAAATAATTAAGCAAAATATATTAGATATACCCAAGTTCGGCACTATTAATGTACATGCTAGTCTTCTACCAAAATATCGTGGTCCAGCACCTATTCAGGCAGCTATACTCAATGGAGATAAGAAGACTGGGATCACTATTATGAAGACTGAGTTAGGGCTTGATACAGGCGATATATATCTAATGCGAGAGATAGATATACAGCCGGAAGATACTTCAACTAGTTTGTTCGAAAAATTAGCGAAATTAGGAGTAGAGTGTCTACAAGAATTCTTCTCAAAGTTTGATTATTATATAAATAATCATACAGCGCAAGATGAATCAAAGGCTACCTATTTTCCAATGATTAAAAAAGAAGATTATTTGCTAGACTTTAACATGTGCGCATATGATCTGTGTAATAAAATAAGAGCATTAGAAAATTGTTATTTTATGTATAAAGGTAGCAGATACAAAGTATTGTTCGCAGTACCTAATGATTCAATAGGTAATGTAGGTGAAATACTAAAATGTAATGGTAAAGATGGACTAATAATTGGTTGTAGAGATAAGTCGATAGAGATCGTTACTATTCAGCCTGAAGGAAAGCAGAAAATGTTCGCTATATCTTATATGAATTCTAATAAATTTACTCTAGGAGATGTTATTGAAAATTCTTAGTGATTATTCATTAATAGAATTGACTAATGAGTTGGCAGATTATCCGAAATTTCGTGCCAAACAGGTTTTTGATGCGATAATTCAAGGTAAAGACTATGATGATACCACTCTACCTAAGAGTATGATAGACTGCTTGTCAGACAAGTATATATTAAAACCAATATCGATATACAAAGTACTTATGAGTAAAGATGGTACTAAGAAATATTTGTTAAAATTACATGATGATAATTTGATTGAATGCGTATTCTTGACACAAGATTATGGTAATACTATATGTATGTCTACACAAGTGGGTTGTCGTATGGGTTGCAAGTTTTGTGCTTCTACTCACAATGGACTAATTAGGAATTTAACTGCTGGAGAGATGCTTTCTACTATAGCGATCGTCAATGCGGATAACGGTAAATGTAATGAAAGAAATTTCACTAATATTGTGCTAATGGGTAGTGGTGAGCCTTTTGACAATTATGATAATGTTGTGAAATGGTTGGATTTGATTACAGATGAGCAGGGTTTCAATCTCAGCGAGAGAAATATATCTCTATCGACTTGTGGTTTGGTGGATAGAATCTATGAGTTTGCCAAACTAAAATATAATATTACCTTGTGTGTATCTCTTCATGCGACTACTGATGAGCGTAGGCGAGAGATAATGCCGATTGCTAATAGATATACGATTGCCGAAATTGTGTCGGCGTTACATGATTATGTGAATACGAATGGAAGGCGAGTGGTATTCGAGTATTGTCTGATAAAAGGCGTAAACGACAGCGAAGAAGATGTATTAAGACTTAGAGATATTACTAAGAATTTGCTCTGCCATGTGAATGTAATATGTCTAAATCCTAATGGTGGTAGTCTTGAGGCTACTACTAGAGAAGAAGCATTGGATTTTGTGGCGAGATTGAATAAAACGGGAATATCTGCGACTCTTAGACGTAGTCAGGGTAGCGATATTGAAGGTGCATGCGGAATGCTCCGAGCCAAGACCTTAAGAGAAGGGGGAAATAATTAATGAAAAAAGTAGTAATTTCAGCATCTAGTCTGCCAGCGGGCAGAAATATGTCAGCACAGATTGATTATATTGTTAAGGTTGGATCTTTTGGTGCGGATATGTACCATCTAGATATTATGGACGGCGAATATGTGAAGCAAAAATCCATTGATTACAAATATTTCGAGCAATTAAGGGAAAAGTCAACACTACTTTTTGATGCACATTTAATGACTGTTCGACCAGAGAGATTGGTAGACAAATATCTAAAGGCTGGAGCAAATATTCTCACGATTCATTATGAAGCAGTAGAAGATAAAAATGAATTGGTAAAGGTATTCAAAAAGATTAAACGTGCAGGTGCAATGGTGGGTCTCGCTATAGAGTTGAATACTGATGTTTCGGTAATTGAGACATATCTTCGATATTTAGATTTGGTGCTAATTATGAGTGTCAAGACAGGTAAATATGGACAAGAATTTAATAAAGAAGCAATCAAGAAGATAAAACAAGTTAGATCTCTTAGTGAAGATATTTTGATCGAAGTAGATGGTGGTATTAATGATAAAACTGCACCTTTATGTATAAAGGCTGGTGCGGATATTCTAGTTAGTGGATCATATATTTATAATAACGACACATATACAGCCATTCAATCATTAAGAGGCAAGAATGGATAATAGATACTATTTCGATGAAATTAATGATAATCAAGTATATATTCACGATGGAGAAGCATTACACTTAAGCAAGGTTCGTAGGTGTAATATAGGTGATGAGATCATGGCTTTTAATGGTGATGGGAATGACTATAAATTAAGAATAGATGAGATCACTAAAGATAAGGTAAAAGCGACAATTATTAGTAAAGCGATCAATAAAGCTACTAATGATTTAGATATTACCGTATATCTAGCGATGATCAAGAATGAAGCACTAAAGACGGCTATTGATAGTCTCGCTCAGCTCAATGTGAAGAGTGTGAAACTATTTAAATCAGATTATACAGAAGCGGTATTTGATGATAAGAAATTAGACAAATTAAGAGCAATAGCAATTCAAACTAGTAAACAATGCGAGCGTGCTGATATTATGAATATTGGCATCATCGATAAGAAAGCCATCAAAGCCGACTGTAGTAAATATGATAATGTTTTCTTTGCATATGAGGACTCTTGTGAAAACCCTAAGTCATTCAAGGGCGACTTCGCGGTAATTATAGGACCAGAAGGAGGATTTTCTCCTAGTGAGAATGACTATTTTTCTTCGTTTGCTGATAATATCTCGTTAGGTAAGACCATTCTTAGAGCAGAAGTGGCATGTGCTAGTGCTGTAGCTACATTGAGGGCGATAAATTATGAAAGCTAGTATTATTACACTTGGCTGTAAGGTCAATGAATATGAGAGTCAGTCTATCATGAATCAACTAAAGATGTCGGGTTATGATGTGGCTGAGGGACTAGAGTTTGCAGATATTTATGTGGTGAATACCTGTGCGGTAACAAATATTGCTGAGCGAAAATCTAGACAAGTAATGACCAAGGTATTAAAAGTTAATCCAGATGCTAAGATTATAGTGTGTGGCTGTGCTGTACAGAATAATCCTAGTCAGTTCTTGATAAATAAGAATGTAATGGCAATTACAGGCAATGCAGGAAAGAATGAGATAATTAAATTCATTGAGCGAGAAAATAAGGTGTTACCAGATCTAGAGCATATAAAGTATGAAGATACTGCACGTCCGATCGAGACGCGTACTAGACAATACATTAAGATCCAAGATGGATGTAATTACTTTTGTTCTTACTGCGTGATACCATATGTTCGTGGTAGGAGCAGGAGTAGGGATTATTTAGATATTTTAGATGAGGTCAGTCATACTAATGCGAACGAAGTGGTACTCACAGGTATTAATATGAGCGATTATCGAATAGACGGCGAATTGGCGCTCAAGACTTTAGTACAAGAGATTGACAAACTAGGCAAGCGCTTTAGGATATCGTCATTAGAATGCATGGCATTAGATGATGAGATGATCGAAATCTTAAAAAATTGTAAGAATTTTTGTCCACATTTTCACTTGAGTCTACAGTCTGCTTGTAACGAAACTTTGAAACGAATGAATAGACACTATACGATAGAGCAATTCAAAGAAATAGTGAAGAAACTTAGATCGGCATTCAATAATCCATGTATATCTACTGATATCATTGTAGGATTCAAAGGTGAAACTGATGAAGAGTTTGAAGATACATTTAATAATCTACTAGATATCAAATTTGACTTCATGCATATATTCCCATATAGTGAGAGATCTGGTACTAATGCATGTAAATTAGGTGGTGCAGTAGACAAATGTGTGATAAAACAGCGAGAAAAAAGACTTCAAGAGATGAATAGAGCGAACAAATCTGATTTTTTCGCTAGAAATATTGGCACGATTCACTCAGTATTAGTAGAAGAAGTTGACGAAAACTTTTCTTTTGGGTATACTGATAATTATATATATACATACATTGAAGGAAAAAAAACTGTCGGTAGTATAATAAATGTAAAGTTGGCAGAATCATATCTTCAAGGTATGAAAGGAATAGTTAAGGGGGAATAAAATGGAAGATTGCGTATTTTGTAAGATAAGAAAGGGAGAATTGCCTAGCACTACGTTGTACAAAGATGATGATTTTATGATTATTAAGGATATTAATCCTCAGGCTAAGGTTCATCTAATCGCTATACCGACTAGTCACGTGCCATACATTGATATGATGACCGATGAGGGTACGACTCTCCTTGGTAAGATCATTGGTAAGGTATCTCACATGCAAGAAGAATTAGGGCTCACTAATGGGTATCGCTTGCTCATCAATCAGGGCGAAGATGCAGGGCAGACTGTAGCTCATGTGCATATTCATATATTAGGTGGAGAGAAATTAAGCGAATTTTAATAAATTTGAACGAATCTATTGACAATAAATAATTTTTCCATTATACTAAAATAGATTATACTAATAAAGGTGGTGAATAAGTTGACTACTGTTCGTTGTGGAGAGAACGAATCTATCGATAGCGCATTGAAGAGATTTAAGCGTAAGTGCCAAAAAGATGGTATCATCGGAGATTTGAAGAAGAAACAAGAATATCAAAAGCCTAGCGT
The DNA here is from genome assembly GCA_045658505.1 of Candidatus Onthoplasma sp. Taxonomy (GTDB): domain Bacteria; phylum Bacillota; class Clostridia; order Christensenellales; family UBA1242; genus Onthoplasma. The sequence continues at coordinate 15,972 of JAZOUZ010000033.1, forward strand.
TCGCAAGAAAGAGAAAGAAAAAGCTGCTCGTAAGCGTGCTATGAAGAAATCTAGATATTAAAAAATTGAGGTGCATTAGCACTTCTTTTTTTATTTGTATCTAATAGTTAATAAATTTTCGATAATAAATAATTTTATTTCTTGACAAAATATATTATTTCGTTATACTTACACTAAGGAGATTATATGAAGACATTACTAGAATTATTGTGGGAAACAAGGGGAGATGTTGACGATGCTATTATTCGTGGGCATGGAAATTGGATATTAAAATCAAGGGATCAAATAGAACAGATAGAGTGTGATAGATACCTCATTGGTTCATTATCGTTGAATAGTATTGGCACTAGTTATATAGGTTTAGTTAGAGTCGATGAAGATAAGCGAAAAAATTTTGCCAAGATTAGAAATAACCTTGACGCTATTGTTGATAAGTATGTATATGGTAAAGATGTATCTATCAAATTTGGTAAGACTGAATCGATTGCAGAAATCATTTGGGTCGCTAGAGCAATGGTAGATGATTTTATTAGAAAATCTAGGATAGCAAGAAATAGCAATAATCATAAAAACGATAATAAAAATCTATTGCTTATCGATAGTGTAGAAGATAAAATTGCTCATTATTTTCATGGTTATCAGCGTTGGCACGATATGCTTAGCCATGCTGAGTATTTATATCTTGGAGATATCTTACAATATATTCGTAAGATTAGGTATGAATATTACGGAGATAAACAGGTAGAGAATGGATTTGATCTATTTAGTCAAGATTATTAATAATATTAAACTAATTTAATATTAAAAAGTGGAAATGCTTGCAGTTCCTCTTTTTATTTGTTATAATATAAGTGTGTCAAGAAAACTATCTAAATTCTTAGACACAATTCTTTTTTATTAAAAATATAGAAATATTTATTATTTGGAGATATAATGGATTACAAGAGTTTACTGAATAGCGAACAATACGAAGCTGCAATGTGCACCGAAGGGCCAGTCCTAGTGAGTGCGGGTGCAGGTAGTGGCAAGACTAGACTGCTTACTTATCGTATTGCTTATCTTATTACTGATTGTGGTGTGCCAGCATATAGGATTCTCGCAATTACATTTACTAATAAAGCTGCTGGAGAGATGAAAGATCGTATAGCGAAGGTAGCACCAGACGGAGATATGGTTACCGTTAGCACTTTCCATAGTTTCTGTGCGAGAATGCTAAGAACATATGCAAGTTTCATACCGGGGTACAAAGAAAACTTCACTATATTTAGTGAGAATGATACTGCCAAAATATTTAAAGATATCTTCAAACAACTTAACATTGATGATGAGACTACCAAATGTAATTACAAGCATAATCTGTCAACTATCAAAAATGACAACATGACTATTGATGAGTTTGTGAAGATTTATTCATATGACAAGGATATAGACACATTTGCTAGATTCTATCGTATGTATGAAGATGAACTAAAGAAAAACAATGCAATGGATTTTGATGATTTGCTTATTAATTTCTATAAATTAATTAGTACTAACAATGAGATCTTAGAGAGTATTCAAAATAGATATTCTCACTTTAGTGTAGATGAGTTCCAAGATACTAACAAACTTCAATACGATATTATCAAGCTACTAGCATCTAAGACTAGAAATATACTTATAGTAGGAGATGAAGATCAGTCAATCTATGGTTGGCGTGGTGCGAATATTGAGAATATTCGCGACTTTACCAGAGATTTTCCAGATGTACAGATATTTAAGCTACAGCAAAATTATCGCAGTAGCAAGAAGATTATTGATAAAGCAAACCTTATCATCAAAAACAATAAGAATAGGCTAGACAAAGTTTTATTCACCGAGAATGAAGAGGGTAGCGATGTCTATTATTATCAAGCACCGACAGAGACTGATGAGGCTGACTTCGTAGTGAGAAATATCATCACTCAGCACAATCACGGAGTGCCTTATCATGAGATGGCGATACTAATGAGACTCAACTCTCTATCTCGTGCATTCGAAGAAAAATTACTTGCATATAATATACCACACATAATGTACAACGGATTCAAGTTCTTCGAGCGTCAAGAGATCAAGAATGTATTGGCGTATTTGACTGCGATCGTGAATCCTGATGATAATGTGAGTTTCGCGCGTATCATTAATTTCCCCAAGCGAGGAATTGGAGATACAAGCATTGAGAAACTAAATGAAATCGCTATGAAGAATCATTGTTCACTAAAAGAAGTAGTAATGAACTATGAGATGGAGATGCTACCTAGAGCATTAAACGAGAAATTGAGAGATCTAAAGGCTCTACTAGTAACACTAGAAGAAAAAATGCAAGAATTAGATATGTACGAATTCTTCTCTGATATGCTAGAGCGTACGGGTATTCTCACATCTTTTGATCAAGATAATGAACAAGAATACGAGAGATATCTAAATATCAACTCACTCGCTAACTCTGTACGAGAGTTCGCAGAGAATAATGAAGGTGCTACAATAGTAGATTATCTAGAATCTGTTACACTCTCTAGTGCGATGGATAGTGATGATGGTAAGGG
>JAZOUZ010000034.1:0-2084 GCA_045658505.1 Candidatus Onthoplasma sp.
TTATTTTTTTTAATTCATCTAGACGCATACTTGCCTCCTAATGTTAAAATGATTGTAACAGACATATCATAATTTGTCAATAGTGAAAATTTTTATAAAATTTGTTTATATGTTTTGAGATTTAATTAGATATAGGTTATAATCGTTATAGGATAAAAGGAGAGAATATGGCTACAAGAAAAACTGCGAGTAAAACTATTAAGAAAGCAGAACTAGACATAGATATTAATAAAAAATCAAGCAAGAAAACTAGTAAAAAAGTAACTAAGACAATTAAAAAATTAAGTCCAGCAGTAATATTTATGGCGGTATTATTGCTAATGGTGGGAGCTGTAGGTGGATATTTTGGCTTTGGTTATTTCATTAAAAATGATTGCTTTGACATCATTGGTAAAGACGAGATCACTCTAATAGTCGGCGAGAAATATGAAGATGACGGGTGTAAGGTAATCGCATTTGGTAAAGACGATAGCGATAAAGTGAAGAGTGAAACAAATCTCACCATCAATCCAGATGGTTCATACACTTCTAATGAAGAGGGAACTTTCTATATAACTTATACAGTGGATAATTTTAAATATGGTAAATTATTCAAGATCCAAAAGATTAGATTAATCTCATTCGTAGAGCCAAGTGAACCAGATGAGATAGCAAGTGCTAATCAATAAAAGTCATTGCGAACGAAGTGTGGCAATCTACAATTTTTATTTAGTAAGAATAAGTATAGATTTCCACGATCTAAAGATCAATGCAAAAATAAAAAAGGGGGAAAATTATCTCAATCGTAAACTTTGAGAGAATAGTCCTTTTATCAAATTCATTAAAATAAATTTTAAAAGGGGAAATAAATACATGGCATGGGGAAGAAAGAAAAAGAATAATCCAGCATTGAATTTATTCATATGGATTATCTCATTATTAATAGGTATAGTTGGTGGCGCATTTGGTGTTACTTATATGACTTTGCCTTATACTGAAGAATTGATTGTTGGCGAAGAGTCGTTCTATAGTTATAATTCTAGCGATGTAGAAGTAATAGATGTTGGGGCTGGAGATATGTCCATTCATTTTTTAGAGCTAGGTAATAAATACACAGGAGATAGTACATATATTAAAGTGGGAGATATAGATATACTTATTGATTGTGGATCTAGGGCTAATAGTGTGGCGACTGTGAAGAGTTATTTAGATAATTATGTTACCGATGGTACTCTTGAATATGTAATAGTTACTCACGCACACCAAGATCACTATGCAGGATTCGCTACCACTACTAATGCGAAGAGTATATTTGACCATTTCGAGTGCGAGAATATCATTACTTTCTCGACTACTAATCAGCAACCAAATAAAGAATCTCAATATTATATAGAGAAAATTACATCGTATGCAAAAGATAGTAAACCAGTATCAAAAATGTATGAAAATTTCAGTAGAGAATTGATGGATGAAGTAGCTGATGGTGCTACACACATGACAGCAAGTGAGATAATAGCAGATACTACCAACTATCCAGATGGAAAGATTATATTAGATGCTAGTAAAAATATTAATTTGCAGATATTGAATAGTACTTATTATACTGAGAAAGCGTCTAGCGAGAATGATTATTCTGTATGTACAATGTTTAATTATGGCGAGAGGTATTTCTTGATGACAGGAGATCTAGAAGAAGACGGCGAGAGCTATCTCGTGGATATGAATCCAATATTTACCACCATGAAGAATACAGCAGGCATGGGTGTAGAAGTGTACAAGGCAGGCCACCATGGTAGCAAGACTTCTTCTAGTGAGAAATTGTTAGAGTGTATCAAGCCTGAGAAAGTATGCGTTTGTTGTTGTGCTGGTAGTCCTGAGTATACCGATACTATTAATAATCAATTCCCAACTAAGACATTTATTGATAGAGTTAGTGGATATACCGAAAATATCTATGTCACTACAGTGTGTGTGGATTACGAGAATGATCTATATGAGTCGATGAATGGTAATATTGTAATAGTAGTTACTGCCGAAACAGTAGGAGTAAATTGTACCAATAATAATACAGTCTTAAAAGAAACCGATTGGTATAAAAATCGCCA
>JAZOUZ010000035.1:0-2293 GCA_045658505.1 Candidatus Onthoplasma sp.
AAGCAAAAATGACTTGGTTTTTTTATTCTAAACTATTGACTAAAAAATATTGTTGTGATATAATACAACACAGGAAACTGATCTGCCTAAAAGAGATAGGACTTCGTGGGAGAGCAAAATATCGAATTGCTCCATTAACCACGCCATTATAGGAGGAATGAAAAATGGCAAAAAAGGAAAAAGCTGTCGTAAAACTTCAACTTCCTGCTGGTAAGGCTACTGCCGGTCCACCAGTTGGTTCAATGTTGGGTGCTCAGGGTGTGAACATCGGCGCATTCGTGAAAGAATTTAACGACAAAACTGCTAGCCAAGTTGGATTCAATATCCCTTGTGTTATCACTATTTACGATGATAGAAGTTTCACATTTATTATGAAACAACCACCTGCTGCAGATTTGATCTTAAAAGAAGCAGGAATTGAGAAGGGTTCTGATAAGGCCCCTAAGAACAAAGTTGGTAAATTAACTGTCGAACAACTTAAGAAGATCGCTGAGGCTAAGATGAGCGACCTTACTGCTGCTAGTATTGAGGCTGCTATGAGCATGATCGCTGGTACTGCTAGAAGTATGGGTATTGTAGTGGAGGGTTACAATGATAAGAAGTAAGAATTATAACGAAAGTTTGAAACTTATAGACAAGACTAAACTCTACACTGCTAAAGAAGCTATGGATTTGGTAGTAGCTACATCTAAGGCTAAGTTTGATGAAACTGTAGAACTTCATGTAAAGCTTGGTGTAGATGGTCGTAATGCCGATCAACAAGTTCGTGGCGTAGTAGTATTACCAGAAGGTACTGGTAAGACTGTTAGAGTATTAGTAATCGCTAAGGGCGACAAGGCTGACGAAGCTAGAAAGGCTGGTGCTGATGTAGTTGGTGATGACGATGTTATCGCTAAGATCATGGGCGGTTGGTTAGATTTCGACGTATGTATCACTACACCGGATATGATGGGTGCTATTGGTCGTTGCGCTCGTATCCTTGGACCTAAAGGTTTAATGCCAAACCCTAAGAGTGGTACTGTTACTATGGACGTTACTAAGGCTATTAACGATGTCAAGGCTGGTAAGGTAGAATATCGTCTAGATAAGCAAAACATTATCCACGTTCGCGTAGGTAAGGTAAGCTTCGGTGCTGATAGACTTCTTAATAACTTAACTACTGTTATGGACGCTATTGTAAGAGCTAAACCAGCTGCAGCTAAGGGTACTTACTTGAGATCTACTTATGTAGCTACTACAATGGGACCAAGTATTAAGTTCAATTACAGCGAAATTAAATAATAAAAAATGACTCGTATTGAGTCATTTTTTTGTCATTGTGAGCATGGCGTGGCAATTTACACACATGATAACATATTCCTATTGTTTACCGGTAGATCCGATACCACCACGATCTGTGTCGTCTAGATGCTCTACTACTTTGATAGTATGTGGTGGTTGGTGCGCAAGTATTCTAAATTGACATATACGATCATTCTTATGAATCACAGTATCTCTCATAGCGATAGCTGACATCATCCATTGATCGTTGTCTCCAGAGTATGATTCATCAATTACTCCAATACTATTCGCCTGAAGAATGCCATAATTTTTGAATGTACTACTACGTGGTGCGACTATTGCTTCGTAGCCTGCTGGTAATTTGATACCGATACCTAATTTGATAAGTCTAAATTCACCTGCCTTCATTTCTATGTCTTCGGCAGAACGAAGGTCATACCAATCACTTTTATTCTCAATGAACTTGATTGGTTCAATGTCTGTGAAATATTTAACTTTTAATTCTAACATAATTATCTCCTATGTTTATTTTAGCATATTTAAAGTTTTAGATAAAGTAAATTCGATAAATAATGATAAAAATTTGACTATAGTTGTAAATTGTGTTAATCTCTTAATAAGATATCTATGCTAGTGGGAGGTTAATATGGCAGAGAGAAAGAAATCAGCAAATGAGTTTTTCTTATCAGAAGGTAAAATAATGATAGAAAACATGGAGCAATTACATTTACAAATTTTTGGAGATATGACTGAAGATGAGAAGGTTGATATTTATAGAAGATGTGATGATATAACTAGAATCGCTACAAGGCTCAAAGATGACGAGAAGATTGACATATATGTAAAAATAGAATATGTGGCGGATAAGAAAATTAAGGGTACTAAGAAAATTTTATTAAGTAATTTAGTAAAGAATGGTTTGGAACTTCCGCCTAAATATATAGATATGATTAATATTACAGGTAAGGTTCAGTTCACGATTGGCGGTGCCGTTTGCGAGACCGCTAAGGAT
>JAZOUZ010000036.1:0-7754 GCA_045658505.1 Candidatus Onthoplasma sp.
GCTTCTACCTTTTTAGCTGGAGCCTTCTTAGGTTCTACCTTCTTACCTTCTACTTTTTTAGCCTCTGCCTCCGCTTTCTTCTTCGCAGCACGCTCTTCTGCTTTTTTCTTAGCCTCTAAAGCTTTCTTCTTAGCCAATTTCTCTTCTTCTTTTTTCTTTTCTTCAGCGCCTTGGAGTTTTGCCATTCTTGAAGTGATTTTCTTCTCTCGGATTATTTTCTTAGCTTCAAACTTTACTTTAGGCTCAGATTTCTCCGCTTTTACTTTCTTCTCTACAGGTTTTACTTCTGGCTTTACTTCAACCTCTGGTTCAAGTTTAGCATCAACTTTTACTTCTACTTTAACCGCTTTTTTAGCAGTATCAGCCTTTTTAGTCTCTTTCTTAGCTTTTGCCTTAGACTCAACTTTTGGTTCTACCTTTTTCTCTTCTTTCTTAGGTTCAGGTTTTACCTCTGCCTTTGTCTCTACCTTATCTTCTACTTTCTTAGGTTCTACCTTAGTCTTTTTCTTATTAGGTTTAGCCTCTACTGACTTCACCTCAGCTTTAGCCACCTTTTTATTATTAGACTTAGTTTCTGGCTTTAATTGAGGAACAACATTTTCTTCCATTTGTTCACTCTCTACTGCCAAAACTTTCTCTTGGAAATCAGCCATAATTTTCTTATCACGCCTATCCAAAACAATTAGAGCCACTACTAGACCCACAATGATCACCGCAATAACAGCGATTAACCACCAGCAATTCGTCGCAATCCAATCCAACATATTTAATTACCCCTTTTTTATTAATACAAATATTCTATCACGAAATTAATCTAAAAACAAATGATTTTAATATATTTTTTTGCAAATTTTTACAAAATATTTAAGATTTTCTTACGAAAATAAAAAAAAGACGCTCGAATAAATCGAACGCCTACAAAAGCATAAAGAATTATTTAAGTTCAACTTTAGCGCCTGCAGCTTCCAATGCTTCCTTAAGAGCCTTAGCTTCTTCAGTAGAAACATTTTCTTTAACAGTAGCAGGAGCACCTTCTACCATAGCCTTAGCTTCCATTAAGCCAAGACCTGTAGCTTCACGTACAGCCTTGATAACTGCGATCTTATTAGCACCAACTTCTGCTAGTACTACATTGAACTCAGTCTTTTCTTCAGCAGCAGCTGCTGGAGCGTCAGTAGCTGGACCAGCCATTACAGCTGCAGCTGCGCTAACGCCAAATTCTTCTTCGATCATCTTAACTAATTCGTTAAGTTCAACGACAGTTTTTGTTTTGATAGCTTCTAAAATTTCTTGATTTGTCATAATTTAATTCTCCTTTTTAATTTCTTTACGCACACAATTTTATTCTTTCTCTGCGATAGCCTTTAGGCCACGAGCGAAACTTGCGACTGGTGCATTGAGGACATAAAGTAATTGAGCAATAAGTTGTTCTTTGCCTGGAATAGATGCAAGATTCATTACAGCCTTGTCATCAATAGCCTTACCATCACAGTAACCAGCCTTAATTGACAATGAAGTATACTTCTTCATAGCATTCTTCACAAGTCTAGGAGCAACAGTCTCGTCTTCTGTTCCAAACGCAAATGCTGTAGTACCATTGAGAGCCTCGTCAAAGCCTGTAATACCAAGTTGTTCACAAGCTTTCTTGAATAAAGTATTCTTGATAACCTTGTATACAACATTGTTAGTACGCATATCTTTACGAAGAGCTGTATCATCAGTAACAGTAATGCCTTTGTAGTCAACTAGAACGATTGACTTAGAAGAAGTGATCAAATTCTTAATTTCCTCTACCGCATTCTTCTTAACTTCTAAATTTGCTGACACTTTAATCCTCCTTTATACTTTTGAGTCAAAAAAATTCCTTTCGCCGAAAGACAAAAGGAATACTAAATTCATTATTTCTTCATCTCTCCTACACAAGATTTACGCTTTCGCACTTGTGGTCTTTGGCATAGATAATTTATTCAACTGCGACTTATTATACTCATAAAAATCTAAATGTCAACTAGTTTGCGAAAAGTTTCTTAAAATTTCCTTCTATTTATCTTATCAATCTTTAACTTTATTTCATCTATGTAATATTTATTATATTCATATCTTCTGATCAACCTGTCTAACATTTTAAATAAATCTACATACTCTGTATAATTTTCATCAGATTCTTCTTCATAAAAATCGCAATCTTTTATCTTATTAATATTAGCCACTTTAATACAATGTCCGCAACCAACATCACCTAGAGCATACCCCTTAAATGCATAATGCTGAAAACAATATTTGCACTTTCTCAATTTTTCTAACATAATTTCTCCTTAAACACTATTAAATTTATCATGAAAAAATAATATTCTTTTCAGTTTGAGGTTCGTAGAATATAAAAAATGCAACTAGTGTTGCACTTTTTCTTTTCCTTATAATAATATGCAGAGTATTCCGCCTTTGCCTTCATTGACAATTCTAGATAATGTTCTGCGCAATTTATTTTGTAGTGGTGCAGGCATACTAGTCAGTTTACTATTTAGTCCTTCATTCACTAGACTCTCTAGAGATTTCCCAAACATATTTGTCTGCCAGATGCCTTGCGGATTATTTTCAAACTCTTCTAGTAAATATTTTACCAAATCTTCGCTCTGCTCATATCCGCCCATTATTGGACTTACTTCAGTCTCTACGTTTACCTTCATAATATGTAGCGATGGAGCTTCCGCTTTCAGTTTGACACCACATTTACCACCCTGACGAACAATCTCAGGATCTCTCAACTCCATTTCTTGAATAGTTGGCATCACAATACCATAACCAGTCTCATCTACCTGCTCTAGAGCAGCAGCAATCTTGTCATATCGAGCCTTTGCGAAGGTCAATTCTTTTAGACAACTAATCAGTTCGAAGTCATCTTTTATCTCGGTACCGCATTCTTCACTAAGTACACGATAGAACAAGTTTTCTTTTGGTACAATATCAAAAGCAATAGCACCTGTACCCATCTCTACATTGTTATTCAAAATAGGTTCGAAGCACTCAGAATGTTCGAACAGAACTCTATTCGAGTCATATTTACCAATCCTTGATACATCTCCAATTGCTTCTTCTACTTCTGTCAATACCTCGCGAATTGTAGGGTTATCAATAGGTAGTGGCTTTAACCATTTTGGCATTTTGATATTAATTACTTCTATAGGAAATTCATTCAATATTTCTGTCATAATACTATCAACATTTTCCTTTTCTAATTCATTCACATTCATACTGAGTACAGGCACGCCATACTTTTTCTTCATATCTCCGACTAAAGCTATAGTTTTTTCATCATTTGGCACAGCAGTATTAAGAACTATAACGAATGGTTTACCTGTATCTTTTAGTTGATTAACCGTTCTACTCTCTGCTTCTACAAAATTATCTCTAGGAATATCCCCAAAACTTCCATCAGTAGTAACCGCCACCGCAATAGTAGAATGCTCATTAATTACCTTCTCAGTACCAATAACCGCCGCCTGAACGAAAGGAATAGACTCTTCGCTCCATGGTGTTTTGACCAATCTCGGCTTACCTTTATCTGTAGCGCCCTCCGCACCTTCGACCATGAATCCAACACTATCAATTAAGCGAACGGACATTGTTGTATTGCCAATTTTTATCTTAACAGCTTCGTTTGGCACGAACTGAGGTTTGGTAGTCATCACCATATTACCAGCACTAGCCTGAGGCAACTCATCATTAGCCCTAGCCTTGTCGTGTTTGTTTGTAATATTATCTAGTACAAAATTTTGAATAAACTTTTGAATAAATGTTGATTTACCGCATCTAACAGGTCCTACTACACCAATATATACATCTCCATTAGTGCGCTTAGCAATATCTGTGTAGATGCTAGAATTTTTGTCCATTATCTCCTCCAATTTATCCTAACTTATGTGAATTGGTTTCAATTTATGACTAAAAAATCTCACTATGATATTATTTCCTCAAATAAAGTTATCATAATGAGATCAATTCCGTGTTTTATTAATTATTGTCTTTCTTGCCGAGATTGAACGCTTTCATTATCTCGTCCAATTCCATAGTAGGATGAAGTGCTTCATTTAGATCAAACCCACTAGACGTAACACCTATGTTTTCAGGCTTAGGCGGTTGAGTCATAGTCATTTCTTCTCTTGGTTTATCTACAGGTTTACTATCAAAGCAATCAATAATATTTCTTAGAAGTTTTTTCAACGGATCATCTGTTGGTTGCTTGATATCCATACTACTACTTTCTACAGTCTTGTCTGTGAGATCATTGAATACCAAAGTCTTAAACTTCTCACTCATATCCCTTAGGTTGTTATCTTTTCTTAGTTCAGGATACCTTCTATATAGATCATTAATGATCTGCTCCATTCTCAAATACATCAATCTACTACGTTGAATATCTAGACTATACAATTTCTTTCTACTAGCTTCTAATTGCTTAGCATGTTCCATACTAGCAATGATAGCATTAGATATTGTTTGTTCTTTACTTTTATATTCTTGTACTTCTGCCTTAAGAGACGCATTTTCCCTTCTTAACGCCACCAATTCTTGTTCTAATTCCGATATCCTATCCATCATCTCTTACCCCTTTTATAAACTATGCTATTAACTATAAAATACACTAAAAACCACACTACCATTAATACTATATACACCCACAATATGAGTAAATTTCTAACAAACAACAATGTAATAGCACCAAATCCTAAAAATAATATTGAAATCTTGAATTGTAGTCGATCTTTGAAATACATGAATGTAATTAAACTGCTAATCGAAACAGCAAATAGATAATACGGCCACAATTCATTGCTATTTAATCCAAAATATGCCTGTCCGAAATATAATACTAAATTCAGAACTCCGAAAAGCAATAGCAAAAGCCCGATAAATAGACTACTATCAATCTTCAAATTTACAGCTCTAACAATCAGCAATAATCCTATAAGGATTAACGACACACCGAAGCTTATCCTAAAGAAAGGAAAATTAATAGGTAATAAGTCTAAAATAAAACAAATTACATTCACTATTAGTACTGAGAAGTATAATATCTTAGATTTCTTACCCATTTTTTCTCTTCCTTTTAATAATGTTGACTATAATTATCGCTATACCTAATAATACCAACAATATGCTTAACGCTTGAGATACTCTTATTCCTGTATTACCGATATATAATGAATCCGATCTCAACCCCTCAATCAACGCTCTGCCTATACCATACCATATTAGATAACCTGCAGTAGTATATCCATTATCTTCTGTACGATAATAAATTAATAACAATAAAGCAAAACCCATTATATTCCATAAACTCTCATAGAAGAAAGTTGCTTGAAACCACGCATCTTTATTCTCAATGAATACAGCATAAGGAAACCATTGAAAGTCAGGATCGGTTACAATATTACCATAGGCCTCTTGATTAAAAAAATTTCCCCATCTGCCCATCGCCTGACCAAGTATCAAGCATGGAGCACACACATCTAATAATGTAAATACAATCTTAATATCTTTCTTAATACATGCAAATATTATTATACCAATTATTCCACCTATCACTCCACCATATATCGCGAGTCCACCTTGTCTAAGATTAAATATTTCCAAGAAAGAATAATTGTATTCATAAAAAAAGCAATAATACAATCTCGCACCTACCACCGCACAAGGCAGAACTATCAACGCCAACAAAAATATATCATCACTCTTAATGCCTCGCTTTTTCCCCAAATGACACGCTAACATCACTCCGATAAACATCGCTAGAGCCATGATCACACCATAAAATTTAATCTCAAAACTACCTATGAAAAATCCATCAGGTGGTATGTAATATTCTCTCATCATTGCTATTATATTAGAATTTTCATAAAAAAGCAAATAAATACATATTTCTTTTTTGTCGAAATAATATGTTAATCCATTCTTATAATCCTGAGGAATGATATATCGCGATATGAAGATCTACTCTTAAATTGACAAGAAATATTTAGTATTCCTCGCAACGACATAACGAAAAAATCTCACGATTTCGTGAGATTTTTCTATGATATTATTTCATAAGATTTTAAGATAAGATTAGAATTTATATTCAAATCTCCAATTATTGTTTTTGACTCGCCATAACCTAAGGTATCGTTACGAACAGTATAATTAGGATAATCAACAATATTAAATATTACTCCATATGTATCTTCACCGATATTTAATGTAAACATATAAGTATTCTTACCCTCATCTAAATTCACACTCTTATCGAATTTAATAGTTGCATTTTGACTATATGCTATAGTGAAAATAATGTTATTGTCTGCATCGATCTCAATAAATCCTTCCACACTATCTAATACACTATCATTTTTATATAATACCGGCGTAATAGTATCATCAGAAATACTAATAATTACCTTACAGTCAGTTCTCACTATTGGACTAATAGTAAGATCTCCTGAAATTATTATATTTGTAGCAGTCTTAGAAATAGTTGGATCTGAATAATTTGGTAGTATATATGCAGAGCTCTGATAATCATCACCAATCTTGTATGTTATTATCTCTACCCCTTCGCTATTAGTTGTAGTAACGCTGTTACTAGAGAAGGATTTAGTAGTAGTTAATACATTAATAGTATACACGATCTCCTTGTTAGATATATCCACATCAATATCCACATATTCAGTATATGTGGCAGTACCACTAGTATATGGCCAGTTCATCTCTATGGCTAAATTATTACCCCATATATAATCTTTAGGTTCTGTTTGAATTGTATCATTAATTAATAACCTAGCTATAGTAGTATCTGATGGCAGATCAAATGTTACAATTACGGCATCGAAAGTCGGTTTAATTGTCACACTACTACTTATTGTAGTATTTTCTGTATATCCATCTTCAATAAACTCCATATTAGGATTAGTAACCAAATATTGAGCCACTTCTACCTGTTTTGATTTCGAACTTAATTTATAACTCGCTATATATGTTATAGTATATTTATCATTAGTTTTGCTGATTTCTCTAATTAATTTAGGCTTTGATGAAGTAGCACTATCAGTAGCAATCTTAACGGTATAAGTAGAAGATTTATATTTTAAGAAATTCGCAAAATCTGCATTAGTGCTATTCATATAGTCTGGGCCGAAACTAGCATCTGCATAATTATTCGCATCATACACTGGAGTGCTCACTGGAGTATATAGATAAGCATTATCTGCAACATTAAAATTGATCGTAGTTAGATTAGCATAATCTGCCGTTACTGTAACTGATGCAGTAGCAGACACATAATATTTCCCTGTTGGTATTAGTAGTAAAGTCTTTTCCTCTTTTATTCCTTTACTATACTCATAGCCTGTGAAACCATATAAACTACTAATTTCAGTATATGTTACCACATATTTGAATTATTGTCAAGAGTTCATGTTAATATTATTCTTTCCTCAAAGTGTTGAGATATTAAATGTTTCTGCTTGACAAAAATCAACTTATAGTGTAGAATATTTGTAGATAGTCCTATTGAACTACAAATGATACAACTGATATTAAGGAGGTTTTTGAGTATGGATAAAATTTCTTGCCAAACCACTTCTTGTAATCATAATCCAAACAGTACTGCAAACCCTCTGATGAGATTTTTGCGCTATTTGGCTCAACCCGATAAATTCTACTATATTCCTGACGAAACAGGCACGTGCGCTAAATGCGGAGAAATGATAAGTGTTCCT
>JAZOUZ010000037.1:0-3959 GCA_045658505.1 Candidatus Onthoplasma sp.
TACTAAAGAAGATAATTTAAATGATGTAAGTGTAAATGCTCTATTTCTTTCCTTATTAGATGAAGGAGAAGCAGTAGCTATTCGAATATTAAATAACCTCGGGGTTAATATAGATGAATTATATCAAGAATTTTTAAATAAAGAAGAAAATTCAAATGTAACGAGAGAAGTAGCATTAAAAGGTTTATTTGAAATGACAGGATTAAGTGAATATGTTTATAATCCTTTCTTCTATACTATTAGTTTTTAGTACAATTATTGCGATCTTAGTAGGTGGTACAATATATAGTTACTCTTCTCTAAATATACTAACGATATTTAATGGTTCAGTAGCAACGGTATTACACCCCATCGCTATGATTTTAATATTCTTATTAAGCACTCTATTAGAATTAATCATATATGCAAGTATCGCTATGCTAATTGCGACTTTAATAAAATCTGATCTATTCGCTGTTACAATTATGCTGGTGTTATATCTATTAAATATACTACTTCCTATGTTCGTAGGTGGAGCTAATACATGGTTGGCATTCTATCCGTTCTCACATATTAGTTTATACTCTATGTTTGGTAGTTCAGTATATGCTGTAAGCAATAACTTCTTCAACCTGATATTTGGAGCTAAAATTTATATGGGTAGCAATATTTGGTTGACCGGTTGCACTATATTAATATTTATAGTATTCACCATTATTTTAGCAGTTCATATGTTTAAGAAAAAAGAATTGTAAAAAAAAGACATATCTAATCGATATGTCTTTTTTTCTAACATTGAATTATATTTTAAAATGATAAGGAACATATTTAGTTTATTGATGTTTAGCTATCTCACCTGTAGCCAATTCATCACATCTATTATTATATTTGTTATCAGCATGACCTTTTACTTTAATCCAAGTTATCTTATGCGTAGTGTTAAATTCAATTAATCTTTGCCACATATCAGCATTCATGACAGGCTTTTTATTCGCATTTCTAAATCCATTCATCTGCCACTTGGTGATCCAATCTTCAGTGAATGCATTAATTAGATAAGCACTATCACTATATAGATCTACCTCACATGGCTCTTTTAGTTTATCTAATGCCTCTATAGCTGCTGTTAGTTCCATTTGATTATTAGTAGTCATAGGATTATATCCGCTTATCTCTTTCATTTGGTCTTTGTAAAAAAGAATAGCACCCCAACCACCAGCTCCGGGATTACCACTACATGCTCCATCTGTATAGATTGTTATTTTCTTCATAGTTATATTATAGCATAATCCCAAAAAAATTTAAATACTTTTCATTATATATTTATAAAAAAATTTAGGCGTAAATCCTACTCAAATCCTACTCATTTCCTACTCACTTTTTAGCGAACAAAAAAAATCAGCAAATTCTCGCACTATATATTGTGTTTCGATTTACTGATATTACACCATATGGCAGGGGAGACGCGATTCGAACACGCAACCAATGGTTTTGGAGACCACTACTCTACCGTTGAGCCACTCCCCTATACTTTTATATTATATCTTATATTAAATTCATTGTCAACAAATATTCTATATTTTTATTACAAAAAAACACAGACTAAATCTGTGTTTTTCAATAATAATTGATTTATTTTGCAGTATCGCTAAATCGAGATTCACGTATTACATTTACTTTGATGTGTCCTGGATATTCTAGCTTAGATTCGATCTCTTTCGCTATATCGTGAGCTAACACTTGGGCTTCATCATCTGATATGTGTTCTGGCTTAACCATAACACGTATCTCACGACCAGCTTGAATAGCATAAGTCTTGTCTACTCCATGGTGAGCATTAGCTATTGCTTCTAACTCCTGTAGACGCTTAATATAGTTCTCTATAGACTCTCTTCTAGCACCTGGTCTAGCACTAGAGATAGCGTCTGCAGCTTGTACAATTACTGCTTCTAAAGTCTTAGGCTCTACATCGTTGTGATGTGCTTCAATACAATGAACTACAGCTTCGCTCTCTTTGTACTTTCTAGCTAATTCTACACCAATTGACACATGAGTACCTTCTACTTCGTGGTCTACTGCTTTACCTAAGTCGTGTAATAAACCTGCTCTACGAGCGACCTTCTCATTAGCACCCACTTCAGCTGCTAACATGCCAGCGATGTAAGATACTTCTAATGCGTGATTCAATACATTCTGACCATAACTAGTTCGATATTTCAATCTACCTAAAACCTTAACAATCTCTGGGTGAATATTGTGAATATCTGCATCAAAGCAAGCATTCTCACCAGCTTCTTTGATAGTTTCTTCTACATCTTTTTGTACTTTTTGTACCAATTCCTCAATTCTTGCCGGATGAATACGTCCATCAAGAATTAATTTTTCCAACGCAATACGCGCTACTTCTCTTCTAATAGGATCGAACCCAGATAATGTGATTGCCTCTGGAGTATCATCTACTATAAAGTCAATACCAGTAGCTGCCTCAAGTGCTCTAATATTTCTACCTTCACGACCGATAATACGCCCCTTCATCTCTTCACTAGGAAGAGTAACAGTACTAGTAGTAACTTCGCTAGTGTGATCTGCTGCACATTTTTGTATTGCTAGAGTGATAATGTTTCTAGCTTTCTTATCTGCCTCTTCTCTCGCTTTATCTTCGATCTCTTTAGCTAATTTTACAGCTTCGATCTTAGCTTCTTCAGTATATCTATCAATGATAACCTGTTTGGCTTGTTCAGTAGTCATTTGACTAACTTTTTCTAATTCTTTGATAATAGAGCCCTGCAACTCATCAAGAGCATTTTCTTTGCTATTCAATGCTTCTATTTGATTGTGCACGCGCTCTTTAGATTGCTCCAATTCTTCGAGTTTTTTATCTAAAGATTCTTCACGTTTAGAAAGCATCTCTTCTCTAGCATATAGACGCTCTTCACTACGCTTGGCCTCTTCTCTACGCTCTTTATTCTCTTGCTCAAATGTTGACTTAAGAATATTGATTTCTTTATTGGTCAATTCGACCTGTTCTTTTTTTATTTTTTCTGCTTGTGCATGTGCCTCTTCAAGAATTCTATCTGATTCTATTTTAGCTGATTTAGATTTCTTATTCATCACAATGGCATAGACACCATATCCTGTGCCAACGCCAACTGCTAACATAATTATAGATAAAATAATTGGTACTACAACAGGAACACTTGCACATAGCGTACTAAAACTTGCTATGTTCATGTTTACCTACCTCTTATGTCGCATTATACGACACTTAGATTATAAACTAAAATAAACACCTTTGTCAAGTGAGAATGGAAAATATTACAAACTTATATAAAATAATACTATATTGTTTGTATAAATAAAAAGAAGAACACACTATATATTGTGTTCCTCTAATTTACTAATCGTCTAATCTAATTACCTCAATATTCTCTACTACGAAATTAATTAATTCTTGTAGATTTATTTTAGTTTCTTCTTTTTCGCTATCTTTAGTTTTTGGTTTGATTATAGGATTATCTGGTAAGAATACAGTACAGCAGTCTTCATAAGGCAGTATACTAATATCAAAAGTACCAATATCTTTAGCTATTGCTATGATTTCTTCTTTATTAAAGCTAATGAGAGGTCTAAGTACAGGATATTCTGCTACAGCATTAGTGGTAGTCAAACTTTCTATTGTCTGACTAGCTACTTGGCCTAGACTCTCGCCGGTTATAATTGTCTTGTATTTGTATTTCTCACATAGGATATTAGCTACTCTAATCATAGATCTGCGGAGTAAATTGATCGCATACTCTGTATTACAATGGATATGGAATTCTTCTTGAAGCTTGGTCATAGAGCATATATACATATACTTTGCACCGATAAATTTTCTGATAGTCTTAGCTAGATCTATTACCTTCTCTTTAGCCTGAGGACTAGTATACGGGAAACTATCAAAATGCAATAAATCTTGTCTAAGACCACGCTTTGCCATG
>JAZOUZ010000038.1:0-6126 GCA_045658505.1 Candidatus Onthoplasma sp.
AAATAATTAAAATTAATAAAATTATTAAAAACATATAAAAAATAGTAAAAAAAACAAAAAAATAATATTTTAAAAATTTTTATAAAAAATAATTAGGTATTGTAATTTCAGTAATATTATGTTAATATAAGTTTAGGAGAAATTATGAATACTAGACAATTAGTTTATCATATTAAATATTGTTATCCGAATCTAGTAGATGTATATGTGAAGAATGGCAATTGTATTGTGGCGCAAATGAGTTTCGGATTCAAGAGTAATCGCTGTATTCTTTTTGTGATTCATGTAGATGATGAATATCGTAGATTGGGGATCTCTAGTAAGTTATTGCAAATTTTAGAGAGCGAATGCGATAAGAAAAATATAAATGTTATAGATGGTAGATATTGGCCAGAGAATGAAAATGCTAAATATATGTATGAAAAACATGGTTATTCCATATATGCTGACGGCAATGAACAGTACATTATCAAAGTAGGCATATCTGAATATGATATATCTGATCTTAGTATTGTAATGCACAATGAAGATCTTAATGTTCTAGATGTATAATTCAGTTATTTTAGCTCATAATACTCATAGGGGAGGGTGTATGAGCGTAAATAGTAAGAGAAAATTATCCGCTATCGTATACTATACATTGGCGGGTTTGGCACTTATTATGGCAGGATTCTTCACATATTGTTTGATAGTGAAAGACGTCGTGATGTGGGCTAAAGTAATTTACTTCATCTGGATCGGCTTCGTAGTAGGTGTGATAATTTTCGATATTATTGGTACTAGTACAGGCGAAGGCAAGATGATCTCTGGATTAATTATTTATGTCTTGAGCATATTGTCTGTAGTAATGGCAGGAATATTGTATTTCATCAATGTAGGACCTGTAGGACTAGCAACTGAATTCTTCGATCTATTTATCTCTATCGCGTTCGTATCATTAATCACTAGTGGATTCTTGATCGCTACATGGTGCGTGGGAGAATCTCTAGTAGAGCATGTTACGGCAGATAGAGAAATAGGAAGAAATAACTAAAAAATGGTCGATAATCGACCATTTTTTCATATTATAAGCTGAATCCGCCATCGACTGTAATTATCTGACCTGTAATAAAATCTGCATGATCACTACATAAAAATTCTACAATATTAGCTATATCCTTTGGGGTGCCTATTCTTTGTAGTGGTGTATTGTCTATAATGTCTTGTAGATCAGACTTGTTGATATTTGCATTCATCTTAGTGTCAATTAGTCCAGGGCATACAGCATTGACTGTGATACCAGAGAAACCTAATTCTTTCGCTAGAGATAGGGTAAAGCTATTGATGGCTCCCTTGCTAGCGGAATATAGACTCTCCATACTAGCGCCTACGACACCCCACATTGATGAAATATTTACAATTCTACCAAACTTCTCACTAATCATGTGCTTGGACACTAGGGCGGTAGTCATTATTGTGCTCTTTAGATTGGTATCAAGCAATCTAGAATAGTCGGCGTCGGTAGTATCTTGAATTTGTTTGATGAGAGATACGCCTGCGCAATTTATCAAACAATCAATGCGCTTAAACTGATTAATAATAGTATCAATCATATTTGATAGTGCTTGAGAGTTGGTTAGATCACATTTATACACAACTACTTCTGTAATTGTGGACAACTCTTTTTCTAATTTTTTAATCTCTTTATCGTTATTATTGTAGATCAAAAATAACCTATAACCAAGTGGTGCAAAGGTTCGTGCAATTTCACTTCCTATACCACCACTGGCACCTGTAATCAATATGTTTTTCATGTTTTTATTATAACACAATTTTTTATTTTGGCAAGGAAAAATTATATAAAATATTGACATTGAAATATTAAAATATTATAATATTAATATGAAAAAGATTTTGAAGATAGTTATTATATCAATATTAGTATTAGGAGTTATTGCCGGTACTTGTTATATTTTCTACCAAAATATGAAACCAGAGAAGGATCCTATTGTTTTAGTTGATTACACCAAGTCGGAAGCCAAAGCGAAGTTTAATCAAGGATTAGTCGATGTGGATATGGTATTAGACGCGGTGGCGGACAACCGTTTAGATATCATGATTACCACTCACAATAATCTCGATCTAATCATGAATACCCTTAGTATTTATGTGGTAGCAGATGGTGGTAAAATCATGGACCAAGGTGTCATTAATTCATTAAACAATGTAAGTTCTGCTAGATCTAAGGCTCAAGCGATGATTAATGAATACAAAATCAAGATGGAATCTCCATTCTTTCCTAAATCATTAGGTGCCAATGATCTTTATGAACAGACGAGTGAATATCTTACTAAATATGCTAGATTGGTGATTGAGATCAATGATTATGTGAGAGATTTAGGTGTCAACGCAGAGTCTGATGCTAAATTTAATATGTTTGATCTATATGCAAATATCGTATCTAGAGATTTCGAAGAAGTAACAATCTTAGATGGATCACTATCGTTGGTAAAAGACAGCGCTAATGTATCTATTATTAATAATCATTTCAAGATGAATGGTAATTATATTAATATCAATTCACCATTCTCTAAAGTGGTAAATGATTTTAATGCATATTATTCTAAGTGTGATAAAAAGGAATTTGCTAAAAATTTCGCTACAAATGTAAATAATATTCAATCAATAGTGGTAGGAGAGAGCACTAATGAAGAAATAGCCACATTCTATTTCAAGAGAATGTGCGGATTAGGGGTGTAATATGAAGAAAATTTTATGTTTAGTTTTATTAGTGCTCCTAATGCCATGTGTTGCGTTGTTCAATGGCTGTGGAGACAAAGGATACAAATTATCTAATGCGACATCTGCTATTTTAGATATGGACAAATATCAGTCTGTAGTAGTAGAAGAAGGCGTTGTGAGATTTTCATACGATAGTTTCACTAGCGGAGAAATTAAGTACATTAATAATATTTTGGCAACAAACATTAAGCCTTATTCATACCTAAAGGATTATAACAATTTATTCAATAATCTTATGGCGTTCACGTTTGAATATTTAGATGAATGTGCCAACGATGATATTGACGTACCTAAGGATATTAGGAATAGATTAGAAAGTCAATTAGCAGCACTTGATAATGATATAGCTAATGTGGATACTGCTACTATTGGTTGGGCAGATGCGGTCTATGGTGCAGGATCTAATATTGTTAGTTTAGTTAGTGTGGCGAAATTTAAAAATTTATTAGTATTTTATGATGATTTATTTATCAGTGCGACCAATGTGGCGAATACTGTATCTACAATATACTTTGGATATGTATTGAATGATGCCAATCCAAAGTATCATGATATCAGTCTTGAAGATTTTGATGCTAGTATGGTGGCGAATAAATTAGAAGCAAGAATATTAGATCAATTAAGCAATATTACACAGGTATATATTGAGAAAACTATTAGCGGTGGAGAATTGGCGGATCAGTTGACAGATGTTACTGTTGATTTTGGTAATCTTGATCTTAGTCAATACAATGCTCGTATTAATGCTATCAATAATAGACTAGAGGTAAATGAACAGAGTATCGCTAGAGCTAATGCGGACAAAGAGAATTTCTATAATACTGCTATAGAGTTGTATAATATACAAGAAGTATTAGTAGATAATGGTAAGATATTTATCATGGCTTGTAATGATATTGAATACAAGAAAGTGATTGTGGATAATAATTCTTCTAATTATAATAAAATGTGTGTAGAAATTATTGATAGCCATGACAATTTAATCAGTCAATACAATGAAATTTTGGCTAGATTATTGACTATGATGGGAGTGTAAAATGACTGAAAAAGAGTATATTGAGTTAGCTAACCTTTTGTATCCTGGAGTACAGGATACCTCTTTTTACTTTGATAAATATCCAACAAGAGATACCAAAGGAGAAGTGACTCGTATTGCTCCTAGTCCTACAGGGTATCTTCATATTGGTACTTTGTATCAGGCAGTAATAGACAAAATGACTGCAGAGAAAACAGGCGGAACATTTATTCTAAGACTAGAAGATACAGATGGTAAGCGTGAAATAGCCAATGCAGGACAAATTGCATATGAGTCTTTGTGTAATTTTGGATTTGGTCCGCATGAAGGATATAGAGGAGACTTAGAAGAAGTAGGCGACTATGGTCCATATATTCAAAGTAAGAGAGTAAATATTTATCGTCCATTTGCTCATGAGATAGTAAAGCGAGGTAGAGCATTTCCTTGTTTCTGTAGTGCAACAAATGGCAAAGAAGATGTATTAAAGAAACGTGAAGAGGAATTAGAAAATAATAATGATTTATCAGTGAAGGATCCGTGTAGAGATTTATCTTTAGATGAGATTAAGAAAAATATTGCAGAAGGGAAGACTTATTGCCTTAGATTGAAATCAAATGGCGATGGCGAGAAAACTATAGAGTTTACCGATGAAATCATGGGCAAACGTGAAGTTCGAGAAAATGCTAAAGACGATGTATTGATCAAATCAAATGGTATTCCTGTATATGCATTTGCACATATTGTTGATGATATATTAATGCATACCACTATAGTTGTACGTGGTCAGGATTGGTATCAGAGTCTTCCTGTGCATATTGAGTTGGCTCAGGCTTTTGGATATGAACCATTCAGATATGCTCACACTCCTAACATTTGTGTATTAGATGAGAAGACGGGTAATAAGAGAAAAATCAGCAAAAGAAAAGATAGTTTTGCAGATGTACGTTTTTATCTAAAAACGGGATACCCTATAGATGCTGTCATTGAATACTTATTAAATTTGCTTAATAGCGATTTTGAGATTTGGAGAAAAAATAATCCTAATCTTCATTATTCAGAATTTCCGTTTAGTATCAAGAAGATAGGCGTTACTAATCCAATGTTTGATTGGGCGAAACTCAACGATATCAGCAAAACTATAATATCTAGATATTCTGCAGATCGTGTGTACGACGAACTAAAGAAATGGGCGAATGAGTGGGATACTGATTCATTGAAGATTATTGAAGACAATAAAGATACTCTTCTAAAAGTGCTCGCTATAGATCGTGGAGTAGACAGACCTAGAAAAGATATTACATTCTACAGCGAAGTGTTGGGATTGTATGATTATGTATTGCCAAACTTTGATCCAAAGTACACATTCGATTTGGGTCAAGTGAAGAAAGAGAGCTTAATTAATTTCTTGACTCATTATGCAGACACTTATTCGGTGGCGGTAGATAATCAAGCATGGTTCGAAGACTTGAAGACTAAGGCAAGCGAATTTAATTTTGTGGATAACAAGACATACAAATTAGATCCTGATGCGTATGCTGGTAATGTGAGTGATGCATCTAAATTCGTTCGACTCGCTATCACGGGTAGAGAGAATAGTCCAGAATTGTATTCTATTATGAAGATTATAGGAACAGCAGAAGTAAAAAATAGAATAAATAATATTATAGATTACATCAAAAAAATCTAGCAAACCGCTAGATTTTTTTATATTAAAATTGAGTCATCTATATTAGATAGTGAATATTTAGATATAATCCTATCTTCCAAGATTTTCCAACAAGCCCTATCTATTATTTCATCTATCTCGCCGGAGTCTAGCCGAATAATATCGGCTAGACTTATATATTTATTTAGATTGCGTTTTTCTTTAGACATAGGAGAATATTCTCTAGATAGTAACAATGTAGTGCCATAGGATAGATTTCCATTGGTGTGTGATAGGGTCAACTTGTCATAATATTCGTGCTCTATAAATTTATCAGTACCGGCGAAGTATGTATTTGATTTAATGTATTGAGTATAGTACAAGTTAGCATTGGCATTCGGATAAATTTGGCAATACTCTTCTTTTATATACTTTTCTAAAACTCTGGCAGGAACAACAATATATTCTTTGTATTTTTGAATTATCCTAAGATTTTCTTCTATAGTTTTCCTCATCATTTTAATTATTAATTTATTTTCATCAGAGGCATATTGATTTTTGTATTTCAAGTATTCAATGCATGAAAGAGCAGATTTATAGTCAATTATTATTTTTTTTAATTCATCTAGACGCATACTTGCCTCCTAATGTTAAAATGATTGTAACAGACATATCATAATTTGTC
>JAZOUZ010000039.1:0-3015 GCA_045658505.1 Candidatus Onthoplasma sp.
AATAGAATGTATGACTTCGTATGGGACGATTTCTGCGATTATTATATCGAACTTACTAAACCATATGTATACAGTGAAGATCCTAATATCCGCGCTCACGCAGTGGCTGTATTAAAAGATGTGTATATAAATATTCTAAAATTGCTACACCCTATTATCCCATTCATAACAGAAGATATTTATTCAAATTTTGAATCGGGATTCCTAATGAATCAAGACTATGCTACATCTATCGGAAATTTTGAAATAGAGAAAAATCAAGTAGACGCAATCATCGACTTGATTCAAAAAATTAGAGAAGTAAGACTAAATCTAGACGTGGCTCCAGCTAAAAGAATTTCGTTGATTATCAATTCTAATAAAATCTCCAACGACAATCTAAATATAATAAACGAATCAAAGTTAGTATTGAGCAAAATGGTAAACATTGAAAAACTAGAATTTATTGACTCAACACCTGAGGATACAATCAACTTTATGACTGAACTAGGCGAATTCTATTTCTACAAAAATGAAGTAGTAGACACCGAGAAAGAACGTGCCCGTCTAACCAAAGATTTAGAAAAAATTTCTAACGAGATTACCCTACTAGGATCAAGACTAAGCAATCCAAATTTTGTAAACAAAGCCCCTGCAGAACTTGTAAAAAAAGAGCAGGCTAGATTTGATTTCTTAGAGCAAAGTAAAGTCGCTCTAGAAGCGAAATTAAAAGAGCCTAATTAAATACTAAAAAAAAAGAAGTATCGCGAATTGATACTTCTTTTTTAGGGAAATTAAATTGAAATTTAAAAATTATTTTTATTCAATGATTAATTTTTAATTATTATGAAATTATTTTTTATTAAATTATTTTAATTAAATTAATCGTCGAAAATATTGAATTATACAATAATTTTTTAATTTTTATTTAAAACGATGTGTTTTTTATTAAAAATAATGTATTTTTATCTTTTTTTAATTATTTTTATTTATTTTTATTAAACATCATCTGCACTTGGCTTAGATATTTTTTCTTTATTTTGTACCACTACACACTCAGTAGTTAGCAAGGTTGACGCCACACTAGACGCGCATTCCAAGGCCGATCTGGTAACCTTTAGCGGATCAATAATGCCACGATCAAACATATCACAATACTCGTCTAAATAAGCATCATAACCATAACAATAATTTTCATTGGACACAATAGTTTGTACCACCACACCATCATCTACTCCTGCATTTTTCGCAATTTGACGAATTGGAGACTCTAGTGTTTTTGACAAAATCTGTGCTCCCAATTTTTCATCACCAGACAAAGTCTCAACATACTTATCTAACACTTTCTTAGCTCGAAGAAGAGCCACTCCTCCTCCCACGATTACACCTTCTTCAATCGCCGCCTGAGTCGCATTGAGAGCATCTTCGATTCTCATCTTTTTTTCTCTCATTTCTACTTCAGATAATGCTCCTACTTTGATAACTGCAATACCGCCATTGAGTTGAGAAATTCGTTGCAATATCGTAGTGCGATCAAATTCTGCTGTAGTAGTCTTGAGAAGCTCTCTAAGCTCTAATACTCGATCTTTGATTTTTTCTTCGTCTCCCTTGGCTCCAACTATAGTGGTATTATCTTTATCTGCTTTGATTTTTTCCGCTCTACCCAGATCGGACAATTCCACATCTTTTAGCGAACTATATACATCTGTAGAAAAATATTTGCCTCCTACAGCCAATGCTATATCATCTAAAACTTTCTTCCTTCTATCTCCAAAATACGGAGTTTTGATTGCTAGACAACTAAATATCTTTCGCATATTATTGATAACCAAAGTAGTCAATGCATCACCATCAATATCTTCCGCAATTATAAATAAGTTACCTCCAACATTTGCGACCTTTTCAATTATAGGCAAAATATCATTAATATTACTAATTTTCTTATCAGTAATTAATATGTAAGGATTATCTAATTCAGCAATCAATCTATTCTGATCAACACACATATACGGACTAATGTAACCGCGATTAATTTTCAGTCCTTCGACTACACTCATTGTAGTTACAGTATTATTACCTTCTTCTATAGTGATCACACCATCTAATCCAACTTCTTCGAACGCTCTAGCTATCACCTCACCGGTATCAGCGCTTCCTGAAGAAATACTTGCGATCTGCGATATCGCTAGATTGTCTTTGACTGGACGAGAATTTGATCTTATATCTTCTATTACTTTTTCTGTTGCTTTTTTAATACCACTACGGACCAATATAGGATTCGCACCTGTGGTAATTAGTTTTAGTCCTTCGCTGAATATTCTCTCAGCTAGAAGAGTCGCTGTCGTAGTACCATCTCCAGCAATATCATTTGTTTTTATACACGCACCTTTTAATATCTGCGCACCCGCGTCTTCAATCTCATTCTCTAAATGAATTTCTTTCGCTATTGTTACTCCATCATTTGTAATAATTGGCTCACGTCTAATATGATCCACAACAACATTTCGTCCTTTAGGACCGAGCGTAATTTTTACTGCTCCCGCCAAGGTTTCTACACCCTTAAGCAAACCCGCTCTAGCTTCGTCTCCCATTTTTATAATTTTCTCTATCATTCGAACACTCCCACTATATCAATTTGTCTCATGACAATATATGTTTTACCTTCCAACTTTACCTCTGCTCCTGCGTATTTATTGTAGAGTACTTTATCCCCCACAGACACCTTCATTTCTCGTTTGTCCGAGTCGATATTTTCTCCATCTCCGACAGCTATTACCTTACCCACCTGCGGACGTTCTTGAGATGTCTCTGGCAATACTATTCCATGTACAACATTCTCTTCTCTTATCGGCTCGATTATCACTCGATCAAATAATGGTCTAATATTCATATTACCTCCTTTACACATTATATCCATCGGATTCAATAATTTAACCCAAACATGTCAAAATAAGAAAAATTTTTATAGTTTTATTAAAATTTGCTATTTTATCAAAGATATTTTGTCGTTTTTATTTATTTTTAAAAAAATTTATT
>JAZOUZ010000040.1:0-9600 GCA_045658505.1 Candidatus Onthoplasma sp.
AAAGGACAATATGAATACTAAAAATAATCTAAGATACAAAAAAAGTAGTGAAAAGATAGAAGAATCTTTTCTAAAATTGATACAAAATAATAAGTATGAAGATATATCGATTAGTCAAGTCTGCAAAGAAGCAGGTATCAATCGAAGTACGTTTTATTGTCACTACGACGATATTAATGATCTAGTGATCAAGATAGAGAGCAAATTCGCCAAGAGTATGGCTAAGATTTTTGCATATGGAGAAAGACACACCAATGAAGCATTTGTCGAAATGTTTAGATTTATTATGGAAAATAAACACTTCTATAAAGCATTTCTAAATATTCCTTATGCGACACTAGCAGAAATGAATACTAAAGTAGATGTACTAAAACATATAGGAGAGAATACCAATATTGATAAGTCGAACAAAATGGGCATATTTTATCGTGCGAGTTTCTTTGGTGCAGGGATTAAAGAAATGTGTAGACTCTGGCTAAAGTTCGACTGTAGAGAATCACCCGAACAAATGGCAAAGTTATTAATTGATGAATATGGGGATAGAAAAGTATTAAAAATCAAGACTATCTTGTCTTGATTTTTCTTGATTATTTAGATACCTGCAGTTTTAGATAATTGTTCTTTGGCAGATTTGAAGGCCTTTAGATAATTTTTCTTAAATCCTTCATTTTTTCTAATGTTATCAGACATGCTATCTAATACTAGAGCGAAATCATCGGCGCCAATAGCGACTAATCTAGAAATATTAATGTGCAGATTTGGCATATCAAATAATTCTCTATGAGCGAATGCTACAAATCGAATGTCATATTCTATAAGATCTTTGAACATTAATTCATAGTATCCAAATTTTTTATGACCAATTACTTTATCAGAATTGGTCTTTAGAGTGGCTAGTAGTTGGGATAAATTGTGCATAACGATCTGTAGATCTTCAAAAGTGATCTCATCGGTAAGATCTTCGTCTATATCATTAGCTAATCTAATGATTAGATCGTATGCTTCTTTCATATTTTGTTTAGTTTCTTCTTCCCACTCCTGAAGTTGTTTTCTGCGAAGACGATCAAATGATTGAATGATCTTTCTGTCAGCGAAAGCGTCTTGAAATTCTTTACTTTCTCTAGTAGTTTTTCGTCTATCAGCATATTCTTTTTCTCTCATCTCTGTATTATAATTATCTAATATTATTTTATTAATATTCCAAGCGAAATCGCTAACCTTTTTTGACATAAAATACCTTCCTATATAGTTATTACGAATATTCTATCAGAAATTACGCATTTTGTCAATGTAAGAATAAAATAAAGATTAATTTAATATTTTATTATATGAAAAAAAGTAGAGTCAGAGCCAATATTGTGATTATTATGATGCTCATAGCACTATCTGGAGTAGCAATCGGAAATGTGGCCACAAAATCAGTCCAAGCAGATAGTAGAGTGATTTATTCTGGAGACACTAATCAAAATAATGTTTGTTTCATGGTCAATGTATATCAAGGGAATGAATATGTATTGGACATGCTAGATGTTTTAGATTTTTATAAGGTTAAGACCACCTTCTTCGTTGGTGGATCTTGGGCGGTCAAGAATCTGGATCTAGTGCGTGAAATCTATACACGTGGACATGAGCTAGGTAATCATGGATTTCATCACCGCGATCAAGATAAATTAGATTATGACGGTAACTACCAAGAGATAAATATGTGTCATCAAGCAATTAGTGAGAATTTAGGTATAGAGATGAGACTATTCGCTCCGCCTAGTGGAGCATATAGTAGTACGACAGTAGATTCGGCTACAGATCTAAATTATAAAACAATAATGTGGACAAGAGATACTATTGATTGGCGTGATCAAGATAGTGATCTAATATATAAGCGTGCAGTAAAAGATATGTCGAACGGCGATCTAGTCCTCATGCACCCTACAGAAAAAACAGCAGAGGCGCTCGCTAAAATATTATCCACTGCTATTAATAATGGATTCAATCCTACTACTGTATCTAAATGTTTATCAATCTAACGAAAAAAAACAGTCTAATGATTAGACTGAGACTGTTTTATCTTTAGTTTTATCTAATTTGTCTGTGTTTCCATGAGCTAATGTTAATACATAGCAGGCAGTCGCGCCACCTTTGATTAGAATACGACTGAGTTCGCTAGTAGTAGAGCCGGTAGTCAGTAGATCGTCAATGATGAGAATCTTCTTATTTTTGATGATCTTTTTCATATTTTGTTTTAGTCGATATACATCTCGTACATTTTCTACTCGATCACTGTAGCCTAGAGTAGTTTGACTAACATTATCTACCACTTTATCTGTTAGATCTTTGAATTCTAGATTTGTGATCTTTGCGAAATACTCAGCAAGTAACTTTGACTGATTGAAACCTCTAGATTTCTCACGATTCTTATGTAATGGCACGCAAGTAACAATGTCAGGAAAAATTTTCATTGTTGCATAAGTTTCTGCTAAATATTTTGCTAAGGCAAGAGTATGATGGCGTTTGAGATTGTATTTGATATCATGTATCAATTTCACGATCATATCATCATAGACGAACACGCTTCTTGCTTGAGTGAAGTGGTAGTTGTTGAGCTTGCAGTTTATACATACTCCTGTATTATTATCACTAATTGGCGCACCGCATCGTGGACAATGTTTTGTGATGTAAGGTAAGACTTTTTGACAACGAATACATGTATTATTGTGTTCTTCTTGATTCAATTCTTCATGACAGAACATACATTTAATGTCATAAGGAAAAAGAGTATCTAATAGATACTTACCAATTCGTTTGAATTTTTCTTTTGTAGTCTGTTTCATTAGATATCTTTTGTAAATTCGTCCTTTAGGAAGTCTTTCAACAATGTGAAACGCTTAGCTGTATAGTTATTGTGTATCATTCTAGCGAGGATTTGTTTGCTACCGATTAGTACTACAGTCTTCTTTGCACGAGTGATGGCAGTATAGAGTAGGTTTCTAGTAACAATTATCGGAGCACCCGGTACTAGGGGGATAACTACGCAGTCAAACTCACTACCTTGACTCTTATGTATGGTGATTGCATAGGCAAGAGTGATCTGGAACAAATCGGTCTTAGCGTAGCGACAGATTTTGCCGTCATCGAAGCGGACTGAAACCTCGTAGGTTTCAGGCTCAATGCGAGTAATGTATCCAATATCTCCATTGAATACACCGCTACCTTCTTGAGTAGTGCCGTTTTCTTCATATTTCACATATGGCATTTCGTAGTTATTGCTAATCTGCATAATCTTGTCGCCAACATGGTATTTGGTAAATTCGGTAGTGAGTTCTACTCCTGTAAAGTGTGGATTGATTGTCATTTGTAGTCGTTTGTTTAGATTATCTATACCACATGGGCCTGCTTTCATAGGTGCTAAGACTTGAATATCTTCTGGTTTATATCCAAAATGTTTAGGCAATCTAGTGGTAACAAGATCAACTATTGTTTCGCTATTGGCGACGAGATCCTTGCCGACCTCGTAGAAGAAATCTCTACTAGTATTGTCTATAATAGGCATTTTGCCACCATTGATTAAGTGTGCATTAGTGATGATTAGACTATCGTTGCCTTGTCGATAAATATTCACTAATTGAGTGGTGTGAATCTTCTTGCTCTCGATGAGATCACGAAGAACATTGCCGGCACCGACGCTAGGAAGTTGATCTTTGTCTCCTACCATGATGAGGCGAGTAGTAGTGCGGAGCGCCTTTAGAAGATGATAGAATAGATTGACGTCCACCATACTCATCTCGTCAATGATTATCACGTCAGCATCGATCGGATTGTTTTCGTTTCGATGGAAGATTCCGTCGCCGTCGCTTGGATTCATCTCTAATGCACGGTGAATAGTCTTCGCTTCCATGTTGCTAGTTTCGCTCAATCTCTTCGCTGCACGTCCGGTAGGGGCGCAGAGAAGGACTCGTTTGTTTTGTTGCTTGAACATTTCTAATATACAACGTACTATAGTTGTTTTACCTGTACCAGGACCACCTGTGATGATAGATACGCCTTTGGTTAGACTCGACTGAACGGCATCGGTTTGTTCGCCGTTGAGTTGGATCTTGTGAAGTCGTTGATAGAAATTTATTCCGTCTAAGAAATTGAATTTATCATCAAATTGATTGTATGACATTTTGTATAACTTGCGAGCGATATATATTTCTTGGAAATACAACTTAGTGAGCATGCATACATCTTCGCCGTGGTGAGTGAAGTTCTTCACCATTCCTTCGATCTGTAGATATTCAAGACATTTGAGTACCATAGATTTATCATTCTCTGAGAAGTTGAGTATTTCGATACAGTTGTTAGCGAGATCGTCTTGGAGCATATAGGTATGACCTTCTCGCTCACTAGCAGTCTTCAAGGTGTATACTATACCTGCCTTAATTCGTTCTTCGCCATATGGATCGATACCTACCTTGACTGCGATCTTGTCAGCAGTGGTGAAACCAATGCCGTCCACTTGAGATATGAGTTGGTAGGGATTGTTTTTCACTACTTCGATAGTTTTTTCTTTATAAATATTGTATATCTTGATCGCCATATTGGTAGTGATATAGTGTGACTGCAGGAACATGATCACATTCTGCATTTCTTTCATGTCGTTGTATGCGTTGGAGATAAGGATTGCCTTCTCTTTACTAATACCACGGATCTTGGCTAACTTCATTGGATTATATTCAAGTACGGTGAGCGTGTCTTCACCAAATTCGTCCACTATTTTCTTAGCAGTTACAGGACCAATACCATAGATTAGACCGCTAGAAAGATATTTCTCGATAGCTGGAATTGTAGTAGGTTCTACCACTTTCGCTGAGTCAATTCGGAATTGTTCACCGAATTTCTTGTTAACAATGAATTCGCCCTCGAGTTCAAGAGTTTGTCCCTCAAATACTTCAGGAACAGTGCCGACTGCAGTGATTCGCTTCTTATCGTATGACAAAGAGAGAACAGAGTATCCGTTCTCAACATTTCTAAATACTGTATTCTCTACATTCGCCACTAATTTCATAATATATATGATACACGAAATTGATAATTTTAGCAAATATTATTAATGTAAAAATCAGTCTATATTTTTTATTATATATTACAACAAAACATATTTTCACATGAAAATTATTTTTTTATGATAAAGTAAAAAAGTTTTTGAAATTTGATACAAAATTAAAAAGAATGTGCTATAATAAAAATACATATAAAATATATGTAAATTTTAGGAGGTTTTATGAAAAAGAAATTTCTAACATTTTTATTAGCGATATGTTTTATATTGCCTTGCGGAATTGCATTGACTGCGTGTGGGCAAGATCCAGATGAACCATCGCCAGAAAATGCTGTTTCTGTTACAATTGATTTTGCTATGGATGATGATTATAATTTTGGTGAATATTGGGACATTGAAGAATCAACACATACTTACAAAACAACATATTTGAATAGTTTTGAATGGGATACATATATGTTTGATGTTGTCGCCACAACAGCAAATGGCGACTCAAAACAATTACAAGAAGTAACTGAAAGTAATCCTATGGGCTTTAAGGTAGATACAAATATGCCTGATACTGATGGCCATATACCTGTTGGAACTTATACATATAGATTATATTGTGAAGATTTTAATAATGGGTATTATAAAGCAGATGCCTGTTCAAGTGAAATCTATACTATTATAGTTGAAAAAGAAACTATCCGTTTAGAAAATAATGAGTGGGTATATAATACTAATCCACACACATATAACGGTAGTCCTATTTCTGTTGGTTTTCAAGGTGGTATGCAAGCATATTGGGGCGAATCAAGTGTAATGTTGGAAGATGTTGGTATCACAAATTTTAGAATGGTAGAAGATGATAATTATACATGCGAAGCAATAAATGCTGGTAACTATACAGCAAAAGTAGAATATGAAGCTGATACTATCAACTTTAATTATATTGGAGAACTTCCTGAAAAAACATTTAATTGGACAATAGAGAAAGCTAATATTATGAATTGGCTTGATATGAACAGTTTATGGAGCACTGGCGATTATGAATATCAAGAATGGCAAACATGGACAGTTGAATTTTTGGAGGGTAATCTTGATGAAAATCTTCCTTTAACATTCCAAGGACTAGGAGGAACATATAGTGCAAAAGAACCCGGAACTTATACTTGTTGGCCTATTTTTGAACAAACAGATACTAGAAATTATACCTTAGTTTCAGATTATGCTGAACAATTAAAACATACTTGGAAAATTTCAAAAGGAAAAATAACTCTTGATGAGTATAGTGTTTACATGAATAATGGCTATCTAGAGTATACTGGTGAACCTATTACAATCACACCATTTACAACTGAAAATTTAATTATAGACCATTGTGATAATACAACACAAACTATACCTGGAGATTATACTGTTAGAGTTTATTTAAAAGTAGCTGACCCAACTCATTACGAGATTTCGGGAAAAGATTATGTTGACATTCCTTGGCGTATAGCTCCAAAAATCATTTATGTCGGAGCTCCAAATCAAGGTTTTTGGCATTATAATGAGACTAATGGTATATATAATGAACCTCAAAATATGAGTGAATTCTACTCAGCTCCAGAACATATTCAAGCAACTGTTGTATTTGATGGATTTGATGCCGGTGTTTTACCTAAAAATGTAGGAACATATGACTATACTATCACATGTGTTGCTGATGAATATTATCGTATTTCTGACCCACAAGACCCAAATAACGAAGGGTTGACAACTCTTACAATTACTGGTTTTGTTGAAATAGAACCGGGTTATGCTACAGAAGAAATCACTATCACTTGGTCTTATAATGATGGAGAAAAATGTGCATTAGATGCTGAACAAGATTGGAATAAGTCATTCTATCTAGGGACAACATTCTCAATAATGGCAGAATTTGATGAAAGTTTACTTCCGGATAATACAACAGTAAAATATATAATTAATGAAGATGAAATAGATGAAACAAAAATTGCTTATGGCGAACCTTTAACATTTGATACTGTTGGACAAAAGGTTATAAAAGTAGTTTTTGAAAGTCCAAACATTGCAGAAAGTAGTTATTTTGATGTTGTTGATCAGAGATTTGCAATTATTGTAGAAGAAGAACCTGTTAACCCTTATGTAGTTGCAGATGGCGATGAATGGAACGAGGTGTTTACAGGCGATTATTTAACTAACGGAACAGTAATTATTCATAATGACAATGTGAATAACAATATTCTTGACCCTATTAATACTATTACAATGATGAGTACTGAAAACTCTATGTATATGAATGTAAACACCACAGCAGGTAATGAAAAGCAATACCTTGTTAAACAAGGTGAGACATGGTATGGCGTGACTAAAAATGCTGATACTTGGTATGGCATAGAACTAGATGATGCAAGTGTGAAAGGATACACTTTTGCCGGCGGTCAAGGAACTCAATTTGTAAATAGATTTAATGAGTTTGAATATGATGAGGAAAATCATTGCTATGTTGCAACTAACTTCGAGTTTGCTGGTGAAGAGCCTGTTGATTATGTGAAAGTGTATATTGAAAATGGTAAATTATTAACAATAGACATAAGAGATACAATTTCCGAAGATTCTTATTACTCATCATATTACAGATTCTATGATTATGGAACTACTACAATCGAAGTTCCAGCTTGGACACCTGCTCCTCAAGTATAACTTGGTTAGTGTTGCGCTATGCTTGGAATTATTATTAAAAACTTAAAAAACCTACTAGAATTTTCCTAGTAGGTTTTTATTGTGTTAATATCAAACTAAAGTTTTAAGCAATAGCGAAGAAAATTAGTTTATTTGTATCGATTTTTAGTGTCAAAATGCTAGATCAATATAGAGAACCTTTATATTTTTGGCAAATGTAATTAATGTTAAAAATTAATCTATATTTTTTATGCTAATTTTTAATTAAGTATTGAAAAGCTGTTGAGAATGTGGTATAATGCAGTTATAAAAGGAATTAAATTATGGAAAAATGTGAACAACCAATTGTATATGTGGCCAGAAAATTGTATTTCTACGATGATTTAGGGCACACTCAAGAGATAGCATACTTTGTTTCAAAGGCATATTTAAGAAAATCTACTAAACAATATAATGAAGATGGTAGCATCGATAAAGAATTTTATATTGATTTTAATATTAATCCTACAATATATGCAATAGATAGAAATACTTTTTTTCATGCTCTAAATGGCGATAATATAAGAGTTTTAGAAATATTCGGAGATTTTGATGCTTGTCGTAAATATGTTGATAGAATTAATAAACGCTTATCAGATCATTTTTCAAATGTGCCATCATTAACGTTTAACGGTGAGTCTGTAATACAAAGAACGGCAGTAGAATATGGAGAATCTCTTGAAAAAGAATTTATTTCACCAGAAGAAAGAAAAACGTCGATTGACCAATCTTCTGATGATCAAGAAGACATTCTAGAACAATAAAAGGAGTACAGATGGGATTGTTAGATCGTATTAGGAGAAAGAAAAGAGAAGAGTTGCCATTAATTGCTAGAGTAAATCTTGTTGAACTAAAGAAACAAAGAGAAGAGAATATGACTCTTGGAGATGTTAGCATTCTAGCGAAAGCGGATTACACCAAGAGAATACCGACTATTAGATTATATTATGTGGCATTAGAAAGATTTTCTAGATATGGAGAAATGACAAGATCGAAGGTGGGTCAAACATATGGGATATCTAGTCCATTTAGATTGCCACATGGAATGACTATTGAAGATGCTTGTAAGGTGGTATCCTATTTATCTGAAAAGTTAGAGAAGGAGAATGATTTAGAACCGGCATCGGAGAAGAGTGTAGCCATGGTTAGTAATGAATTGACTAAGTATGGATTCGAGAGAGTCGAAAGTAAAGAACATGGACACTATCACGCAGTCAGTGAATATATTCCTTTTCATAATATTACAGCAAAGCCTTTCTCAATTTGTGAGAAGATTGATGGTGTAGTAGATCTATTTTCGGTAGGTGGAGATTTTAAGATGTTCAAGAAATCAGATTTGCATGATCGATATTTTGATTGGTTTACTGCAGGAATTTCAAAAGATGAAGTAATAGACATATATGATCAAATAAGTATTGATTTAGATGAAGATGTTTTAGGGAAATAGAAGGATTAATTATGAAAAAGGTTGACATTAGAAAAATATATATTTGTGAAATAGAAAGAATAAGCAAGTTATATGAACAAGAAACAGATGAAGATGAATATGCTTCACTTATGGGTAGACGAGTTGTTATTGGAAAGAAAATTCGACGCTTTTATGAGACTGCTGAGCAGGACAAGTCTTATGGGTTATTTATAAAAGGCATGACAGGATATAAACATATATTAACGGATACTAAATATAAGATTGCTGGTAGTGTATTTATGAACGAAGGTGAATATGTTATAAATCCAGAAAGTATAGAATTGTTTGTAAAAAAGGAAAGAGATCTAGCGATAAAGTTAATTCAAACTTATAGCTCATACGAGATGGATTTTATTACAATTAAGCAGATTGAGGAAAAACTTAA
>JAZOUZ010000041.1:0-2393 GCA_045658505.1 Candidatus Onthoplasma sp.
ATTCAAGAGTAATGTAGGAATGGTATTTTGCTCAAAATAATTATTTTCATAATATTTACGAATTGAATTTTTGATCTACATTTATTTGACAAAAAAATATAAATAATTTATAATTATTTTGTAAGAATTTGTAGATAATAATTTATATTACATGGGGAAAATGAAATTGTTATCTCGCATTTAGGTAGGGGTTATGAAGAAATCAATTTGGAAAGTAATAGGTATCGTTTTGGGCTCGATTACAGGGCTGTTCGGTGTTACTATTGGTGTAATGGCAATTCAAGGTAAATTTAATACTCCGGTGTTGTATCCGGAGGTTTTGTCATTTGATGATAATCATAAAATTATATTGCCGGTATTGTCTGATGATGAGCGTGAGGCTCAAGATGAAGATTGGAGAGATGCGTATAGTGAGAGTATTAGCTCCTACTATGATGACAATAGGGATCTGTACTATTTTGTCTTGACTGGCACTAATTCAAACAAAGACTATCCGGTGAATAGAAAGAAATGTTACATTTGGTTCAATGATAATATCGGTAACGATCTGATAGTGTTATGTAATGGTAAGGGCGAAGCTTTAGAGAAAGGGACTAATAATCGTTATTTGGTAGAATGTAATGAGAGAGTTTATTTCAAGTTGAAGACTGACTTCGCTGACAATCATTATGTAGATAGTAATGCTAATCAAGGATTAATTAATATTCGTGCTTGTAGAGAAGATCGAAAAGTATATGTTGGAGAAAATTTGTCCATATGGATTGATAGAAGAATTGAGTCTATATATGTAGATCATGAGACGAGTACTAAGTCTGAAGCTACTCAAGAGATCGAAATAGGACTTGATCAATCTATCGAGATGGACTATGAGGTGGGTCCTTCGTATTCTATTGATCCTATTGCTCTAAAAGATGGTAAAGATGTAGAATTGTATTATGTGGGTAGTCAGGAGACTCATTATCGTTCGGATTATGTATTGGTGAATAAGAATTCCGTAGAAGGAGCTAATAAAGATCCAGAACTTAGCAATCTCTTTTGTTACGAAAGTGACAGATTAATGTTTAGAGCTAATTCATCCGCGGTTGCTCTAGGTAAATATTATTTCAAGATCGCGGTATTCCCTACATATCAAGATAGAGATGAATATGATGCTAGTCATGACGATACGGTCACTAATAAGAATAGAGTACCTGAAATGTTGTATACAGATTTGACTATTAAAGTGGTACCTACAGAAGTGGATCGTGTTAGCATGAGAGATTCGGAAATAGTATTTAATTTGTTTAAGAATACTAATCTATCAGTAAATTCCAATGCTGATAACATGAGTAATTTGAATATCCAAATGTATATGAATGGAGATACTACTACACCTATCAGATATTCAGAGATTGAGTTCAATAATCTATGTGAGTACAATTCATTTAGAGATTCTACCTTCCTTCCTGTTGGATCAAACAATATAGAAGAGCAAATCATACTAACAGAGTTTGTCGCAGGAATGGATATGGTGTTATCAAATATTAGCATTCCTATAGGTGAGATTATCGAATCTATCACTATTGACGGCAAAAAGTATACTTGTAGTAATGGATTGGCGGTATTGACTAGCGATAATAAAATTAAGTTATTAGAATCTGGTAGTTATCTCGATGTGTACGAGAGAGATGAAGCGGGTACAATATCTTATAAAACTATTGATGCTACAGAGTATTTTGAAATATCGGACAAGGTAATAGCAGATAGTAATGATTATGCTAGAAATTATTGGACTATTAAGCCAAAGAAAATGTTAGACAAAAATCTATCTTTGGGTATATTGGTAGTCAATGGCAATGGTGTAGATAACATTAATAAATTCTTTGCTACTACAGACTTGGAAGTACAAGAACAAGCAATGACCTATGATATCAAGACGGAAAATATTAAAGATATTACTATCAAATATGGTCAGGCGATTTCATATAGTGAAATTGAAGTAAAAGACATAATAGATATTAAATCTGGTAGTTATAACAAGTGCTTGTTATTTGTAAAAAAATCAGATGGGGAATATCCTATCCATACAGTAGATATTGGACACGAAGAATATGTATTAGTTGGATATGTAGATGGGTCGACTTTTGTCAACGCGATCAAAGTGAAATCTGCGGTTAAAGATAAAATAGATCTATACATTGCGCAGATCGTATTCGAGTATGATCAAATAGATTACTCAGTTGAGAGATTTGTTAATGAATATTTAGATAATGCTGAGAATCAGGTTGTAGTAAAGGAGTTCTCTAGGATCACTAGTTATGCGCCTAATATTCGTCCAATTTTAGACGAGGCTGTGACAATATCTGATTTATTCAATGTTAGTTATAAGACTAGCGGTGTGGATAGTGTAGATG
>JAZOUZ010000042.1:0-8931 GCA_045658505.1 Candidatus Onthoplasma sp.
ACCATGACAAATATAATATGTCTTACCATTAGTTTTTAGAGTGGCGATATAGCGGTGGGTAGTAAGACTAAATCCACCGCCAATACCAGGCTCTCTAAATGTAATAATATCACCAACTTTATATTCATCTTGTGGCAGCACAGCCACCATATCACCTCTGTAGAAATAAGGAGCTTCACTGTCTGACTCTACTCTATATAAGCCAAGCTTGAAAATCCAAACACTCAATAGTGTCGCTAACAATATCAAACATATTGACAAAGCGATGTTGTACATAAGTTGTTTGAAGAAATTAAATGCTTTGTTCTCTAATATTTGGTCGTTATAATTCATGCTTTCTCCCTTTAACCATTCCAAATTGTTAAATTATTTTACCATATAGTCCTAACATTACTGATCCACTATTATAACTAGTCTCATCGTCAACCGCCGTGGTAGCAGTATTGCTTGTTATTGCACAAGATTCACCTCTACCCACTATCTCGCCAATGAATCTATCTCCTGTTGCATTGTTACATGTTAGATCAAATATAATTTCGACTGTATTGTTAGTAATAGTATCAGAATTTGCTAGACCGATTATTCCACCAATATAGACTCCTAATGCTACTGCATTATTATTGATGTTACCCATCATAGTACAATTATCTACAGTAATATTCTTACCATAACCTACCGCACCACCAAGATAAGGTACATTCACATTAGAAACATCGATTGTTACATTGGTATCTGAAATTATTGCACTTTGATTATTGCCTTCAAAGTGTGCTATCAAGCCTGCCACATATGTACAAGCTGATGATGACGACAAGGCAAAGTCGACATTGTACTTAGATACATCAGTATCGATTCCTCCTGCTACCAATCCAGCTATATAAGATCCCACTCTCGCAGTCTTAAACTCTAAATCTGCAGTAATGTTTACCACAACACTCAATTTTAGATCCGGATCATCTGATTCTATAGTAGATCCATTGTCTTGAGCTATCAAGCCTGCAATATACACATTATTCTCAGTATTGATACTACCTAAGATATTGAATATTGTCTGTCCAGATATATTCTGGATAATAGAATTATTTGCCCCTGTTGCTATCAATGATAATTGTACAACATTTTCGACCTTATTTGCAAATGAATTTGATAAAATTATTCCATTTTCTTGTCCAAATTCAATATTTTTTATGATTGCGCCGTCCAATTCTCCAAACAATGAGAACTTCTGAGCATCGTTTAATTCAATATTAGCATCGTAGAATAAATATCCGTTACCATCGAAGACACCATTGAATGATCCACAGAATAATCCACCATTATTTGCCAATAAGATATCTGAAATATTTTCAATTCTGCCCATATCTAGACTATCGCCCAACTTGAAATACATTTCTCGATTGGCGAAATATTTAATATTTAATAATTGTCTTACATCTTTGATGACGTAAGCATTATTTTCATCACTGCCATCTCCATAAGCATATAGGTTGAGATCAATAGTACCATCATTGTCTCCTACATACTCAGTAGTCGCTGACCATACAGTATTCGCACGAGTAACATATACTTTGAAGTTAGTGTAAATTCCCATTGTTGTAATTGGATATCTAAACTCATTTCCCATAGATTTGTAGAACGTTATATTCTGAGAAATAGATTCCTTAGATCCTAATCCAACAGAAGTATATTGTGTCAAATCATAAGAAATATTGAAAACATCTTTATCTGAATAATTTTCTGCTGACCAATAATATTCATTAGAATCTTCGTCGTAGAAGATCTCTTCTACCGCATCAGGAACAGTTGTTTCGCACTCGAACACAACATTCTCTCCAGAGAAATGCTTGTCTGCACCAACCCCAATAGGTCTAATATAGATATTGAAAGTACCTACTATATCATCAAATGCAGTAACTTGTGTATCTGTAGTCTCTATGAATCTATCTTCTACAGTGTAATCTCCATACTCAAACGATACTCTATATTTGGTAGCATTATCAATAGGATCCCAACTAATAATATTCTTATCTATATTGATAGACTCATATTCTATTTGTCCAAGTTTGATAAATCCATCTACCTTATCGCTATTGATAGCATTGATATCCCCGCCACCAATAGCACGAATAAGTACAGAATATTCTCCAGCTTCAATCTTGTCCGTCATGTCAAAACTATTACTTGTAGCGGCAAATGTGTAATTCTTATTACCATTTAGTTCTATATGATAACTAACAGCCGATTCTACCACGTCCCATACTAGAATTCCATCGCTAGTAGTAATATTTGTTACAGTATCCAATCTCTTCATATCTCTAGGCACTGTATAACCACTATTGATCATATTATTAGTCATATTTCCGACTGCCATAATACTGATCTTATAATCATATTGAGAAGTAATTTGTAACTTAGTAGTATTATTACTTCCTACTACAGCATAGTCTGCATAGTCAGTGAATTGATATTTGTACCAATCGCCATCTTTAGTACCTGTGGTATTGAAGCTAATCTCTACCAAACTATCTGGATCTTCTGGATCAGTTAGATATGATATCAAGAAGTAGAAGTTATTAGCACTCTCATCTGCCTGCCACTTCAATACACCATCATATATACCCAAATTAGTAGCCTTCGACATTCTGCCGAATGTGAACATTTCACTAGGATAGTTAGCATTGAGACGTCCATTTTCAGTACTTACAGAATACACTGCCGATACTTTATATCCATCAGGACAAACAACTGTAACATTTTCTTCATCTATACTGATATTGTTTGATATCTTGCTAATATCTATGTAGATAGAATTTTGACCCACCGACTCTAATCTGTATAGACTAGATGCAGTTTTTCTAAATGTTAATAAATTACCTACTAAGACATGATCCACCGCTGACTCATTGTACGATATCGCTCTTACCGCGATTGTATATTCATTACCGTCAAACTCATCTGGTAATACATAGGTTACCACATTATCTACATAATTGAATACTACACCTTCAGTATCCGAATTGATATAAATATATTCTGTATCTCTTCTATCAATTAATGTGATTTCATAATTATTTGCATACTTTCTACTACTATTGATAGTGACATAGCTCATATCAAACTCTAATATACCTTTGTTATTCACTCTTACTTCAGTAGTAGAATATTTGTAATAAGTATTTGTACTATTACCATCAGGCAGTTTAGCATTCAATAAGTAATCATCGTCTTCATTATTATTACCTATACCTGCTAGAGTCTGAATTGTAATATTATACACGTCATTACTATTGAATATATAAGCATTAGTAGCATCTTTTAATTCTGCTAAATCAATTAATACCACACCTTCTATCTCGCTGTATTTTTTCAATTCAAAGATGATATCTGAATCCGGATCATTTTTAGTTTTGATAGTATTTATATGTTGAATAGCCTCTACTTCGGTGTATTTGGTATCATCATAAGGATAGTAATATATGATCCTCTCTATATCTTCTTCGCCAGCAAACATCATAGTCAATTTATATATAGGAAAATCTATAATATTACCAACTTCATCATACTCTATCATATCCTCGATTTGTACTAGACCACTATGCGTAGATAATGTATTTATTCCATATTTTACGAATGGCTTTAGATCATTATTGTAAGATGTAATATACCCTTTATACGCACATGGATTACCTAATGCATCTACATCGGTAGCATACATATCTCCACCGAGAA
Source organism: Candidatus Onthoplasma sp. (assembly GCA_045658505.1). Taxonomy (GTDB): domain Bacteria; phylum Bacillota; class Clostridia; order Christensenellales; family UBA1242; genus Onthoplasma. The sequence goes on from JAZOUZ010000042.1 coordinate 3,730, forward strand.
TGCCTACATCTATGAAGAATGTACCACCACTAGATACATCTATTCTAGATAAGGTTGACGAACTAGTATATCTAATTTCACCATCGCTAATAGTGCGATCAATTACATGGTAGTATACTTCATTGTAATTGGCTATATCTATAATGTTTTTATAGTATACATTAAAGTATAATGATTCACTACCATAAGAATATTTTACACTAGCACAGAGTTCGTTTTGCTCTGTATATGAAATGTAATCTAGCACATCAGAATTATTAACAAAGTCATTATAGTCTAATGCATAAATAGTATGTGTTTCAGTAGGAGTCTTGATTATTATTCTATATATTGTAGTTGATTCCCAGAAATTATTAGTCTCACTATCTGAGAAGACATAATTAATCTTAGTAATAGTCTGAGATGGAGAATAATCTACTACTCCTTTAGTCACACCATATGTATTAGGCACTAATTTATCCAACACCAAATCAAATGAATTGGCAGATTTAGAATTAATCATCATTAGTCCTGTCAAATCATATTGTGTGCCCTCTACCTCTACCGATCCTAGATTGATAGATTCTCCAAGCAACTGTATGCTTATATCATAAGACTTACCATCTATTGCCTTCAACATTTCATCTTCTACTACATATACAATAGGCGCAGACAATGACTGATCAGTCCATGATTTTATTTTTAATTTAGATAATTCTGTCTTAGCGCCTTTGATATTATCATAGATTGTTTCTTGAGTAGTTTTATTGATCTTATCTTTTAGTATTATCTTAGCAGATGTGAAATATCTATCCGCCGTAAACTTCAACATACCATCATCTAATGCCACGATAGAAACTTCAGGTAATCTGTATATTTTTAATTCATCACTTGTTGTACTATTCAATACATTATTTCTAGTACTGATCGCCTTTACCTTCACTCCACATATACCAGATACTTCTAAAGATGAGAAATCATATTCATTGGTATCTACTATAATTTTATTCACATTTGTATTATTAGTTATTTCTATATTATAACTAGTCGCACCAACGCAAGCGTCCCAACGTAATACGCCATCGTAGGCATGTATTATAGGTTTAGCCATAATACTAAATGAGCAAGGATTAGAATATTTAGACGCACAGATCTTGTAACCTTCCAACCTATGAGTAGTGATAGCCTGTACATAGACTAAATAATTACCATCTACGAATATCACATCTGACTCATCTGAGAAATCACCATTATTATTCTCATCATATCCATAAGGGAATCGTACTTTGGTAGTATTTATCAAACCATAACTATAATAATTATCGCCTTCTTTGTACTTCAATCTATCATCTGTAGATAGATATTCATATTCATCTCCAGCATGATTAGTATATACAATCTTGATAACATAGTTTTCTGGTATATCTGTTGTATCTCCAGTTTTTTCGTCTACTAGAATATTCTTTTCATTCTTAGACCAAGTCAAGAAATCAACATAATCATTCTCACTATCAGTAGTCTTCTTCACATTGACAGGTGCGAATAAGCCATATGCGATATCTTCTACTTCGTTAGGATTTAATAAATAAATATCTCCATCTACTTTACTCATATAAGTAATGTTGATATTAATACTAATATGTTCCTCAGTCAAATCGGTATATTCATATGCCAACACTTGATCAGCATAAATTGTTAGTATATTTCCATCTAATTTTGCTAGGGAGTTATCCACATTTTTTAGATCTATTGTGTATAAATCATTTTTGGTAGTTAATGTTAGTTCGGTCTTAGTATTTTCTATTTCTTTTAGTGCTATAATTCTAGGATCTATAGTAATAGCGAAATGTCCATAACTAACATTTATCACAGGATCTATTACAGGACATATTGTAATATATTCACTATATGATGAGTTGGTAGACATCTCGGTATCTGATATTGCCTTCACCGCAATGAATCTATTAGTTGTAATATTGTTTAACAAGTAAGAATTAGTTTCTATTATTTCATCATTTATTTTAGTATATTCACTGCCATTCACATCATATATTTCGTAACCAACAGCACCTTCCACCTCTGCGAAATTCAAGACACTATTGCTAATATATATATTAGTGGGATTGCTCAACTTTTTAATATTTAGAATATCCGAATCTAACGAATCAAATACATAAACTATCTTAGTTCCATCATTATACTGAGAGGAATTATCAGTGATCGTACTTACTTTTACTTGATTATTGCCTACTTGTAATTCTAAGTCGTCCAAATCAATAACCATTTCACCGCTTTCCATTTCTGATCTAGTGAAAGTCTTAGAATAATCCCCGATCACTATAGGATACTCTCTGAAGTAGATATCTGAAATTGTAGGAGCAGTAATTGTTAAAGTTGCCGAATTATTTATTGCCGTATTATCCTTAGCATATGTTATTAATACTTTTGGTTTTCTCTCTATACTAATAGGATCACTAATCACGCTGATCTTAGTAGAATCATTTACTTCTATCGCAATATCGTGTACACCTTCGCCAGCCACGTCTAATAATTTCTTAGCACTTAATATGATTGTATTATCATTCAATGTAGCGAATGAATTGATAGCAGATTTCTCTCCATCAATTAATAATTTATAGTTATTTAGCGTATATTCTTCGTATATGTTAGTGAATGTGATATTTTGTTCATTTCTAGTTAGTGTCGGTTTAGATAATTGCTCTAATACAAAACTCTCAGGATAAGTATACTCATCACTAGTAGCAATAGTATTATTATCAGTCGGTGCAATGTACTTAATAGTCACACTAAATTCTGAGATCATCTCTTCATATGTCAAAGAATAGTCGTCATTCATTAAAGGAATAGTATATTTGCCACCGACATATTCAGGACGAACCTCATCTCCAAAACTAAAGTTTACTACTATATCATATCCCACATTTTGAGTAGGAGTGATGACCATTTCGTTGTTTTTAATCTCTATTTGGCTAGTGGCGTCAATCTTATTAATCGTAATACTACTAGTACCAGAGTTGATATAATAATTTTTCCCACTCTTATCTTTCGCAATAGCGGTAATGCTAATAATATTAGCACCTGTTACTAAATCAATATCCGCTAAAGCTTTATCTTCTCCATTATGAAGAATTGAATATGTAGAACGATCTGAATCCTCATTATCAATTGTTATAACATTAGTTGAATTGTTATACTCTAGTGTTGGGGTCAATAGTTTCTTCACAACAATATCACTAGATAATTTTGAAGTCAGATACGCCTTATCATCTCCTACTGCCTGTACCTTAATATTCTTAGTCTCCCCCTCGTTCAATGAGATAAGATATTCATTATTTTCTAAAGGGGCATTATTCGCAGTATATACGCCATCTACGAGAGTATATATTAAATAATTATCAGCATTCTCTACTTCGCTAAATGTTAATTTATTATTAGTCTTATCAAACGCATTATCAAAATTAGGACTACCTAATACTTCAAAAGGCACACTCGCAGTAGGCACTTCAGTCATTATATCTCCTACCTTTTCTCTATAAGAGAAAGTAGTAGATCCGTCACCTAATACATACACAAAGGTCTCGTAATGTCCAGCAGGTAAATATGAATCGCTTAATTCATCAGTTGTGTTATATTGCCACTTAGTATCCCTTACTATCTTAGTTTCTCCAGATATTTGTGTACGAAGTTCAATTATTGCATTATTATTAATGCCAGACTTAATAACGCTTGCAGTTCTATTGTTTATACTAATAGTATCAATCGATTCTAGTTGAACAAATGGATAAGTTGCAATTTCACTATTAATAGTGTTAGTTTTATTACCTAGATGACATACTGTTATCAAATTTAATCCAGCCTTAAATACATACTCTGACAGAACCACATCTTGATCAGTCTCAATCTCAACTTCACTATCAATGGTCTCGAATTTTACTCTATACTTTTCACCACTCAATGCACCAAACTTCAACACATAATTCTCGATCACCGGATCAAGATCTTGATTCTTAGTGATAGTACAAGAATTCTCACTAGAATATAGGTAATACACACCATCTACATCACCAGAAGAATTAGCGCTAATAGTGATCTCTATTTCTTCGCCAGCATCAAAATTAGACAAATCAAATTCATTGGCACGAATATTTGCCTGTGTAGTCTGATCGTCTGTTTTGATTGTCAACACATATGTAGTCGCACTATTAATACTATTCCATCTAATCACTTCTTCATCGAGTGAAAATTCTGGAGTAGTCAATCTTGATACCGATATTTCATCAATAACATTTGTCATCGCCAAATTCTCAGCATCTTCTCTTAGGATCGGTAATACTTTAATAGTAGAAATTTTGTTACTACTGATTAGTGTTTCTATATTTGCTAGACTATCTAAATTGAAGTAGTTAACACTAACCACACCGCTATTTTGATCAGTGTCTTCAGATAATGCTTTCTTATTCACAATATTAACGTCATCGATATACACTTTGTATCCGCTAGAATATATTACGTTATTCCAACTAACAGTAGATGACACTATGTTCGTATGTATTATATCGAATACTTTCGCATTTTTCTCCACCTTAGTAGAGTCATAGACTTTCACTCCATCATCGAGAGAATCTCTAATATCTTCATCTACTACAGCCTGCACACCCAATGTTATTGCTTGACCCGCGAATTTTTCATCTAACTCTTTTAATGAAAATTCTTTCGTTAAAATTTGATCGTAAAATTCACCATTGATAAAAATATTGCTTGCCTTAGTATCACTATCAAAACTCAATACTCCACCAACAATAGACACATTTGTTACAGGAGCTGTTTGATAATATTGATATGGCTCCAAAGTATATGGCGAAGATTCGTATGCAAAACTAAATTTTGAAGCCTCAGCCTTCACTTTCGCAGTCATTACGCAATCAAGAGAATTCCCTAAATATGTTGATATTGGGAAAATATTTGTATTACCAACCGAATAGTCTTCTCCATTGATATTGATTATATAGTTTGACGCATTGTCCACCATCTCAAATGTAAACGCCTGAAGCGTAGTATCAAATTGAAGATTCCTTGGAGTCTCTAATAATTCAATAGACTCTTTCACTCTAATAGTCATCAAGTCTTCTTTTTTAGAGTTTTCTTTAGATACCAATCTAATAACACATTCGCCTTCTTTGTGTGCTGTAAGTACACTACCAT
>JAZOUZ010000043.1:0-2182 GCA_045658505.1 Candidatus Onthoplasma sp.
AAATTTAAGCAAGGGGAGTAAAAAAATGTTACATATTATTGGTCTTATTATAGACATATTGTTGATTGTGCTTGTATTGATATTTGGTATTATCGGATACAAGAAAGGATTATTAAAATCAGTACTAGCTTTGTTTAGCTGGGTAGTATGTGTATTAATCGCTATATTTACAGCTAAATTCGTAGCCGGCTGGATTAATGGAATATACGACTTCAATGGTCTTATTGGCGGTGCGATCGAAGGCGGTCTTATTGGCAGTAATAAAGAGTTCTTCTCTATCTCTGCTGGAGAATTTGGTTCTTCTCAAGCCATTATTGAAGCTATCCCTAAAGGAACAAATGGTCTACTCGCTCAAGTAATTAAGGTAGTATTTTCTAATATTACTATCACTAATGAGACTACTATGACTATTGCAGAGGTAGTAGGTACTAGCCTTGGCAGTATCATTATGTTGGTAATTACCGGAATTTTAATCTTTATTGTGCTAAAACTTGCAATATTTATTTTATCTAAAATATTCGACAATATCGCAAGAACTAAAGTATTGGGCGGATTAAATAAAATCTTAGGATTTTTCTTCGGAGCTATAAAAGCAGGCCTAATCATTATCATCATCAACTGTATCGCTGTAGCATTATCTCTAGTGCCTATGGTAAATAATGTGATAACACCGGTGATCCAAGATAACACCACTATCGAAAAGTTCGTCTACAACACTACTGACGATGTGATCGGAAAATATGTAATAGAAGGTAATATGATTCAGACATGGATCGAAGATCTATGGGAATCTAGATAATTAAAAGGAAAAATATGAACTTATACGAAATACTAAAAGATAGAAATTTATTATACCAAACAACTGACGAAGAAGCCTTGAAAAAATTATTATCAGAAGGCAAGGCAACAGTATATTGTGGCACAGATCCTACAGCAGATAGTCTTCACATTGGACATTGTGTACCATGTACAATCCTTAGAAGATTCCAACAAGCAGGTCATCGTGTGGTAGTATTAGTCGGTGGTGCCACCGCTGCGATTGGAGATCCGACAGGCAAGACTGATATGCGACCAATGTTATCAGCAGAACAACTCCAACACAATATCGAAGGTATCAAACGTGCCTACTCTACATTCCTTGATTTCGAAGGAGACAATCCTGCTATTATTGTTAATAACGCAGATTGGTTCAGAGGATATGATTATGTAAATTTCATGCGTGATGTTGGCGTACATTTCAATGTGAACAAGATGATTACTAACGAAATCTATGCAAAACGTATGGAAGAAGGCGGACTCACTTTCTTCGAAATGGGATATATGTTGATGCAGGCATATGACTTCTTGTATCTAAACAAAGAATATGGCTGTAATATCGAATGGGGCGGTGCTGACCAATGGGGAAATATCGTAGCAGGTACAGAGCTTGGTCGAAAGATGAGTTTCTTAGATGGTAAAGAACGATTAATGATTGGAGCTACTAATCCGCTACTTCTCACTCCAGAAGGTAAGAAAATGGGTAAGACTGAACGTGGTGCTATCTGGATCGAAAAAGACAAGATCTCGGCATATGATTTCTATCAAGGAATCTATCAGACTCCAGATGCTTGTGTAGAGATGATGTTCGCACTATTTACAGATCTACCAATGGACGAAGTTCGCGAGTTAGTGAAAAATGATATTGTGAATAGCAAGAAACGCTTAGCTTTCGAAATTACTAAATTTATCCGTGGTGAAGCTGATGCTATAGAAGCTCAAGAGATGAGCAAGAATCTATTCTCATCAAATGCTATCAATAAAGATAACGCTCCTACATTCATTGTAAATCTATCTACCGACTCTATTGGTGTATTAGATTTATTACTTGAAGCTAAATTCGTACAATCAAAGGGCGAAGCTAGAAGACTAATTGATCAAAACGGTCTATCTATGGACGGAGAAATAATTACGGATACTAATCTAGTGATATCAAAAGAAAAACTAATTGATGGAGTCCTATTTAAAAAAGGCAAGAAAAACTTTATTCTTATTAAATGCTAAAAAAACACCTAAATTTCAGGTGTTATTTCTTCCGTTGTTTCTATTATTGTCTGCATTTTCTCCATATGAGTATTGATCAAATCAATCATTTCATCTTTTAGAGCGTCTAAGTCTTCTCTTATATATCTTACTTTACTCTTAT
>JAZOUZ010000044.1:0-5874 GCA_045658505.1 Candidatus Onthoplasma sp.
GCACTTGACTATCTCGCTCTAGGATTAGATCCTGAGAAGGTAACATTCTTCATCCAGAGTGAAGTGAGTGAACTTACTGAGTTTACATTCTACTATATGAACCTTGTAACACTTGCAAGACTAGAGAGAAATCCGACTGTAAAAGAAGAATTAAAGCAAAAAGATTTTAGCGGTGCAATACCTATGGGTTTCTTGACATACCCTGTGAGTCAAGCTGCTGACATTACAGCATTTAATGCTACTATTATTCCTGTAGGAGATGATCAATTACCAATGATAGAACAGACACGAGAGATTGTTCGTTCTTTCAATAATCTATATGGGGATACGTTGGTAGAACCTGTGGCAATGTTACCAGATAATGAGGCTTGTTATCGTTTGGTCGGTACTGACGGCAAAGCGAAGATGAGCAAAAGTTTAGGCAATTGTATTTATCTAAGCGATGAGCCAGAAGAGATTAAACAAAAAGTATTCTCGATGTATACCGATCCGGATCATATACATGTGGAAGATCCAGGAAAGGTAGAAGGAAATACTGTATTTACTTACTTAGATGTATTCTTGCGTGATGGAGATTTTGAGCTTTTCTTACCAGAATACAAGAATCTAGATGAACTTAAATCTCATTACAAGCGCGGTGGCTTGGGAGATATGAAGATTAAGAAATTCTTAAATAATATTCTTCAAGACATCATAGAACCTATTAGGACTAGAAGAAAAGAATTAGAAAAAGATCCAGACGCAGTGTTTGATATTCTTCGTCGTGGTACAGAGAAAGCTAGAAAAGTAGCACAATCTAATCTAATTAAACTAAAAACTAATATGGGAATTAATTATTTTAATTAAGATAGAAATGGATACTCAGTTATCCATTTTTTACATTAGAAGAAACTCCTTTGTTGACCGCAAGTATAGCAACTGTTACAGCTATTGCAATTATTTGAATTATTTCCATTATTGTAGGCGCCTAATGCTAATAATAATAGCAATAAGAATGTGGTGTTGCTTACTAGATTGGTATCGGTGGCTTGAGCAATGATTGAGATGATAATAGCAATAATAATAAATAAAGCATTATAATTCATAAATTCTCCTTTATTTTTGATCAATTTTTATTATTTATTCTTAAAAATTTGAGCATGTGAATAATAAAAACAAAAAACCAATACTATAATAATTAATAATATATAGCAAATAATATTTAATTTCATAAAATGAGATATGAATATATTTTGCATAGCGGGAGGTAGCTTTTACTCGTTTTATATTAATTATTTATTTAGAATAAAGCAATGTGATCTACTAATATTCAACTTTGGAATTTTTGATTCTTTTGATCGAAAAAATAAAATAAGTACGGACAGTAGCATTAAAGAAGTTGAACAAATATCCAATCATTTGAATTGCCCTGTATTGGCTGGAGTAATGCTAAAATCAAAACATAATATATATCCTGCCATTCTGTCATTCTACAGAGATCAATGGTTGATTAGATTCGCCAAACATGGTGTAAAACTCAAGATAAAAAATAAGACTTTCATAATAGGTGTGAGCAATACTGATTTTAAAAATTTTAATAAAATAGTTCTATCAGATGTGAGGATTTACCCGAATATTAATAATTGTTCTAGCAAAAAAACGTATATCTTTTGTGATAAATTTGGTGTAAATATTATATATAAGAAAAAATTGACAAGAAAATTCCATAAATGTTCGAAAATTATTTTGAAATAATTTGATCCTATGTTATAATCTAAGAAATAATACTAGGTGGATTCTATCTATTTGGAGAAAATAAATGAAGAAAACAATTAGAGATATTAATGTGGCTCACAAGCGTGTGTTGGTTAGAGTGGATTATAATGTACCAATGAACGCTGAGCTAAAGATTGTAGATGATACTCGTATCACTGCTACATTACCTACTATCAATTATTTAATCGAGCATGGAGCTAAAGTTATTTTGTGCTCACATCTCGGTAGACCTAATGGATCAGTTGATCCTAAGTTGTCCCTTCGTCCTGTATTGGCTAGACTTAGCAAGTTATTGAATAAGCCAGTGTCTTTCGCCGAAGATATTCTCAATAAATCTACAAAAGAATTAGTAGACAAGATGGAAGATGGTGATGTGTTAATGCTAGAGAATGTAAGATTCTATAAGCAAGAAGAGAAGAACGACGATACTTTTGCTAAGAAATTAGCAAGTCTTGCTGATATATTCGTATTAGAAGCATTCGGTACTGCACATAGAAAACATGCTTCAACCTACGGTGTGGCGAAACATATTCCAGCTGTCGGTGGATTCTTGGTAGAGAAAGAGTTGACAATGTTTGATAAGGTATTGAATAAACCTGAGCATCCTTTTGTTGCAATTTTGGGAGGAGCTAAGATTTCTGACAAATTACCTGTAGTGGAGAATTTATTAGACAAAGTGGATACTATCCTTATCGGTGGAGGTATGGCGTACACATTCATCAAGGCTATTGGTGGTAGTGTTGGTACTTCTATAGTAGATGAATCCAAAATCGATCTAGCAAAAGAATTATGGGACAAGGCTCAAGAGAAAGGTGTGAAAATCATTTTACCTATCGATAATGTGGGAGCATCTGAATTTAGTGCAGAAGCAGAAACTAAAATATTTAATAGCGGATTCTTTGATGATAGTTATCAAGGTATGGATATTGGACCTAAGACAATAAAAATGTTCAAGAAATATATCAAGAAAGCTAAGACTATCGTATGGAATGGACCTGTAGGTGTATATGAGTACGAGAAGTTTAAGCGTGGTACTAATAAGATCGCTAAATATATAGCTAAGAGTAAGGCGGTATCTATTATTGGTGGCGGAGATAGTATTGCAGCTGTTCAATCATTAGGTGCAGTAAAGAGAGTAACTCATCTATCTACCGGTGGTGGTGCATCACTAATGTTATTGCAAGGTAAAGAATTGCCATGTATCGAGGTAATCGAAGAAGTATAGGGGAATTATGCACAAACTAATTGTTGCTAATTATAAGATGAACGGTGATAAGTCTACGTATTTATCTATCGTTAGAAAACTGAATAAAGTAAAAGTGTCGGACGCAAAAATTATATTGTGTCCACCTTTTGTTTATCTGCCATTTTTCAAAATAAAAAAGCATCTTCTATTAGGAGCGCAAGATATATCTAATGTTGTCAATAATAAATCTACTAGTCAGATTAGTCCAAAGATGCTAAGTGAATTTGGTGTAAAATATGTAATAATTGGTCATAGCGAACGAAGAACAATCTATGATACGGATAAATTAGTAATGGACAAGGTAAAAGTGGCGATAGAGCATGATATAATTCCTATTGTTTGTGTCGGAGAAGAGAAAAAATCGCATAAAATTGATATTTTAGTAGATCAAGTAACTAATTCTCTTAGCGAGATCAATGGTAAAACTATAATTTTTGCTTATGAACCAGTTTGGGCCATAGGATCTGGTGAGGTGCCTACTATTTCACGAATCAATAAGGCAATAAAAGTAATAAAAGATACTGTTAATTCATTAGGTTTTGATGGCAAAGTCTTGTATGGCGGTAGTGTTAATGGAGATAATTATAAAGAATTATTGAAATCGAATGCTGACGGATTCTTGTGTGGTGGAATATCGCTAAAGATAGATGAATTTGTGGAGATGATAAAAGGAATAGACAATGAATAAAGGCATTTTGATAATATTAGATGGTTATGGAGAGGGTAAAGCAGTAAAATACAATGCAGTAATTAATGCTAATACTCCTACACTAGATAGATTGAAGACTCAGAGTTATTCGTTGTTAGAAACTTCTGGAGAGGCTGTAGGATTATTCGCAGGCGATCTAGGTGGTAGTGAAGTAGGTCATACTACTATAGGAGCAGGTAGGGTGATACCTTCTACTGCTAAGAAAATTAATGGTGATATAAGATCTGGGGCTTTTGCTAGTAATGAACTTCTAATTCAACTTTTGGATACTCTGAATAAATCTAATGGAGATCTTCATTTGGTGGGATTGATGAGTGATAAGAATATTCATAGCAATATCAATCACGCATTGGCAATCATAGATATAGCAAAAACAAGAGTAAGAAATATTTATCTACATTTGATTACCGATGGTAGAGACAGTGCCCCTTTCGAAAGTATTGATTATTACGATAAAGTTCGAGAGCATATCAAGGGAATTAATAATTGTCATGTCTTAAGTATATCTGGACGAGCATGGGCTATGGATAGAGAAGGGCATATGGACAGAACAATCAAGGCTACGGGTGCGATGTTTGGATCTACTTTAGGGATCAAAGAGTCTGCAATAAAGGAATACTTAAAGAAATCTCATCAAACAAATAATGATCAATTCGTAGAACCTATCCATATAGATATTGAATCTTATGAAGGAATTAAAAGCGATGATTGCATATTATTCTTTAATTTTAGAGAAGATAGATTACGTCAGATAGGAAATGTTTGTAGTGAATATAGTTGTAAGATCGCTACAATGTCAGATGTGGGAGGGCTAGACTCTATCGTGCTTTATCCACAAACAAATGTTGAGCATACATTAAGTCAATATTTGTCTGAATGCGGGCTAAAGCAGATAAAGATAGGAGAATCTACTAAATATGCACATGTTACTTATTTCTTAAATGGAGGAGTGGAGAATGCTTTCGTAGGAGAAGACAGAGTGCATGTACCATCTCATAATGTAGAAGACTTTAGTACTACACCAGAGATGAAAGCACGAGAGATCGCAGATGAGACAATCAAAGCGATAGACAAAGATTATGATGCTATTATTGTAAATTTCTCTAATGCAGATATGGTTGGACACACAGGTAACTATGAGGCGACTAAGCAATCTATAGAGGCATTAGATAATGCTGTCAATAGAGTATTAGAAAAGGCCAAGAAGAACGGATATTTTGTAATAGTTACAGCGGATCACGGCAACGCTGAAGAAATGCGATTAGATAGTGGAGAACCACATATGGCGCATACTCTGAATCCTGTATTCTGTGTGGTGGCGGATAGTGGATACGATATGAAAGAAAAGGGCGGACTTAGAGATGTGGCTCCTACATTTGTTGAACTATTGGGGTTATCTAAGTATCCATATTTTGAAGGCGAGAGTTTAATTTGTTAGGTATTGACAAATATTAGATTATTTGATATACTGATCGTATACAAAAGGAATAAATATGAAATCTTTATATTATCAATTTGTGAATTTCATACAAGAAATGGACGGCATTTGGTTCGGTACTATTTGGTTATTGACCTTGGCTCTAACCTTAGTGCTAATCATGAAGTTTTATAAAGCGCATAATGGGACACAGAAAAGTTTTGAAAAAATTAGTTTACTGATCTTAGCAATAATACTATTCTCAGTACTGATTTATTTGACTTACTTGAGAAAATAATGTAAAAGACTTGTCAATGTGCAACTTTTGTGCTATAATCTAGTTAATTTTTGGAGGAAATATGAGTTTTATTTTAGGTACAGGAACATATCCTATTTGGATGGATAGTGTATTCCCTGTGTTCGAGAGAATATGCCTAGTACTTCTAGCAATACTTGCTGTAGTATTGGTAGTGTTGGTATTTATGCAGATCACTGGTGGTAGCGAGACTAACAATGTAATCACAGGTAATAAAGATAGTTATTATTCGCAGAATAAGTCAGGCTCTAGAGAAGGTCGTATCACACGCTTGGTATATATTTGTCTAGGACTTATAGCATTCTTTAGTGTATTGTACTTTATATTCATGAAGATACCTACATTATTTTAATAATTAGACCAATTTTATTGGTCTTTTTTTATTGTACGATAGCGGAAAATTAAGTACATTTTAAATTAAATAAATATAA
>JAZOUZ010000045.1:0-4928 GCA_045658505.1 Candidatus Onthoplasma sp.
TCATAGATATTAATTTTAACACAATTAATTTACCGAATTTTTTATTTGACCTAGAATCATTACAATTAAATCTAAACAAATATAAAGACAAGCAAATCTATCTATGCCTATCTAGCATTGATACGATCAATTCACTAAAGAAGATATTTACCGATACCAATGTAAAATTCTCCCTCAATAAGAATGATACTGGTATTATCTTGACTGAACTAAACATTCCTTATAATATTTGTTTCGCCGATGAAAACAAAATTTATATCGGATCTACAAACTTCGCACACAAAAAAGAAATAAAGAAAGAATCTAAGCAATCTATCAAATATTTACCAAAAGCCGGCGAATATGTAGTCCACTCTACACATGGTATCGCCAATTGCGAAGGTATAGTAACAGTAAATGTATCCGGAGTGGATAAAGAATTTTTCAAACTCATTTATCGTGATGGCGATAACCTTTATGTACCTTATGAGAACGCAGATTGTCTATCGCTATACATGGCTGACGGAGAAGGTGTAAGGCTAAACAAACTCGGTGGCAAAGAATTTATGACTCAAAAACTAAAGGCTGTAAAATCTATCGAGGATATGAGTCAAGAATTATTAGAACTATATGCTAAGAGAAAAGCGACTAAAGGATTCGTGTACCCAGAAGATGATTATCTGTATACCGAATTTGAGAACGCTTTTGAATATACTGAAACCGCAGACCAACTTCAAGCAATTTTAGATATCAAGCATGATATGCAGAGTGGAAAAGTAATGGATCGTCTAATCTGTGGAGATGTAGGATTCGGAAAGACCGAAGTGGCAATGCGAGCATTATTCAAAGCGGTAGAAGCAGGCAAACAAGTAGCAATCCTAGCTCCTACTACTATACTTAGTCTGCAACATTATATGACTGTAGTGAATCGAACTAAGCAATTCGGAGTAGTAGCAGAGATGCTGAATAGATTCAAAACCAGCAAAGAACAAAGTCAAATCCTTGAAGATCTATCCATCGGTAAAGTTAATGTAATCTGCGGTACTCATAGACTACTCTCTAAAGATGTGAAATTCAATGATTTGGGACTACTCATACTAGACGAAGAACAAAGATTTGGCGTAAAGGCAAAAGAACAAATCAAACAACTCAAAAACAATGTAAATGTACTAACCCTATCTGCCACCCCGATACCAAGAACACTAAGTATGTCGCTAATGTCCATTAGAGATATTAGCATCATAAATACACCGCCGGTAGATCGCTTACCTGTAAAAACATATGTCATGGGTTACGACGAAGAGTTTATCATTAAAGCCATTAATGACGAACTAAATCGAGATGGTCAAGTGTTGATTGTATACAACAATATTGATGGATTACCAATCCTTGCCAATAGACTGAAAGGAAAAGTAAGTGACAAGGCACGATTCGACATAGCACATGGTCAAATGAGTGAGATCTCTCTAGAAAATGCTATAAAACGGCTATACGATCGAGAAACAAATGTATTCGTATCTACTACCCTTATTGAGAATGGCGTAGATCTCCCTAAAGCCAATACATTAATCGTCATCGATAGTGATAAACTGGGACTTAGTCAAATGTACCAACTTCGTGGTCGTGTAGGCAGAAATACCGATCAAGCATATGCTTTCTTTACCTACAATAAAGATAAAGTGCTCACTGAAGACTCCACTAACAGACTACAAGCTATCGCCGAACATACCGAACTTGGTAGCGGATTCAAAATCGCCATGAGAGACCTACAGATTCGTGGTGCCGGCGAACTATTAGGCAAAGTACAGCATGGTCATATGATCAAAATTGGCTATGATATGTACTCTAAACTCTTAAACGACACATTGCGACGATTAAAAGGTGAAAAAGTAGATATAGATCGTGAAGTAAAAATGGATATTTCACTACCGTCTAAAATCCCAACCACATTCATAGAAGATGAATCTGAAAGATTGAAGATAATAGCAAAAATCTCTAATATACAAAATAAAGATGATGCTCGAAGAGTCATCAATGAGCTTTTAGGACAATTTGGGAAACTTCCAAAAGAAATATACCATCTAACAAATATTGCATTATTGAAGAGTTTGGCTATCAAAAATAAGATAAAATTAATAACTATTACCAAAAATAAAATCTCAATGATGTACTATGATGACATAGATTTAAAAGAACTCATGAACAAGGTAAATAAATATGCTCATTTCAAATTCGACAATGCCGCATTACCTACAATATCGCTAGACCCATCTTCATTCAGCGTGCAAACAGGTTTGACTTATATGATTGAATTCTTAAATGGCTAAACCTACCTAAAATCTCTTGCTTTTTATTATAAATTAATATATAATAGTCAATGATTATTACTATAATAAATTTACTTAAATGGAGTTAAACGTGAAAAAATTTGCTACTTTATTAATTTGCTTATTAATGTTCGTTACTTGTGGCCTAGCTGGTTGTGCTGGCTTTGGTATTAATAAAGTCAAGTATTACAACGAAGTATTAGCTGTCGTTGGCGAGACTGAGATCA
This sequence comes from Candidatus Onthoplasma sp., assembly GCA_045658505.1. Taxonomy (GTDB): domain Bacteria; phylum Bacillota; class Clostridia; order Christensenellales; family UBA1242; genus Onthoplasma. The sequence goes on from JAZOUZ010000045.1 coordinate 2,534, forward strand.
CTAGACACGAATTATTAGTGGCTTATAATAGTTATGGACAAAACTACTTTGTATCCCAAGACAATCAAACAGAGAAAGATGCCATGAATAGTACTCTAGACCTATTGATAGATCGCGAATCACTTTATCAATACGCCCGTGCTAATGATACTATTTATCGCCCTAGTGAATATCAAGTAAACAATGCTATTACTGATATGTTTGAATCTCTAGATACCAGCATGGACACATATGTATCTACAGCTAAGAAGATCTTCAATATCAAAGCAGACAATCAAACAGAAGAAGAATCTAATCAACCTACCGAATACAGTCTAGATGACTACAAATATACCAAACGTGCTGAAGTGAAATTCGATGGCGAAGAATATTATATTTCTTACATTATCGAAGAAGAAGGCGACTTTGATTGCATTATAGAAAATGACAACTTGTTAACAACCTTTGAAAATAAAGAAATCATAACTGATATTATGGATAGTTATTTAAAAGATTTTAGAGATCGTCTGACTATCGATGAAGAAGAGAATGCTGATAGACTTTACAATAAAGCATTATCACTATTCGCTAAGGATCTAATAGAATACGAGAGATACCTTCGCAATGACGGTAAGGCATACAATCAAGAAACTAACGATCTAATTTATCGTTTTATCGAACGAACTTTTGAATCAGAAATCAAATCATTATATCTAGAGAACATTCGTACTCACTATCTCGAGACTGAGAGATTAAACATGAATAAACTCATTACCAAATACAATGCATTGGTAAACAAGAGCTATATAATGTACGACGAAGATCACACCACTTACAAGAATGATATTAAAGAAATAGGCACTGATGGAGATACTATTCTATATCACCCTACAATGACTGATGGAACAAAGTTTGGATATTTCATTCATACGCTTATCAGTTTCTCAGACGATCAAAAGACTGCTATAAAGAATGCAGATAAGATTATTAAAGACAGTGATCGCTTAGCATCAATCGCTAATACCATTAGCGAGACAGAAGTGATCAAAAGAGAATACAACAGCGATGCTAATACTTATACTGAAGGCGACAAGATCGCTACTATAGACGAAATCATTGCAGAATATGAGAAGATCTACAATATGCCAAATGATTATGATAGTAATAAGCCAAATGAATCTGCCAGACTTAATGCATTCATAGACTTCATGTTCACATACACTGGAGACGATGGTACAATGTCAGCAGGTATGCCTTATGTGGTAGGCAATAATGGATTTAGCGGTATGGAACAAGCATTCACCGACGAATCTATTGCACTAATGAATAGTGGTGAGCTCGGAGCTATGTCTAATACTCGTACAGCAGATAATAAGACTGATTACAATAAATTATGTGTATCTTCTTATGGTATCCACTTCATTATGTTCATCGGAGATGTGAATACATTTGATATCAATCGTAATGCTAGCGTATACATCGAGACTGAGGATAGAGCCAATGATACTGTAGGACACAATCTATACACCAAGATCTTGAATCCAATGACAGAAGAGACTTATTTCGATATGTTATTTGATACAGTTTATCCTGCTAATAATGATGAAGTATATACTTCGAACACAGGATATAGCGATGAAGAAGAACGCTTAATCGGAATTATTCAAAAAACTAATCCTGTAAAGAAATATACTACTAAGATCAAAGCTACTAAAACAAGAATTTAATTAAAAGATTATGGGCAGTTACGTCCATAATTTTTTTTGAATATTGTATAATTTTCTCCATCTATCACAAAATACGATTGTGAAAGGAGAAAATATATGGCAATTCAACCTAAAAAACGAGTATCAGGTTCTACTATCGCAATTATTGCTCTTTCCATATTACTCGCAGCATCTATCGGTATTGGAGTCGCATTGGCATACTTCACATCTACCGCTAATGTAGCCGGTGATATTACATTAGGTAATCCTGTTACTATCAGTATTACTCAAGGTGGTGCTTCTGCATCTACTCTCACATTTGCAGGAGATGCATTACCAGGTAGTGTATACGATCAATCAATCGGTATCAGCACTCCAGCGAATACCACTACTGCACTAGTTAGAGCTAAGCTAACCATTACTAACACTGATGGTGCGGCCACTAATGTAACAGCGACTACCACAGATGCATGGACTGATGCTGAAGATGGTTATTATTACTACAATGGTACTGTAGCAGCCAACAGCAATATCGATTTCGTAACCGCTATTACTGTACCTACTAGTCTAACTAACGAAGATGCTAATAAGACATTCTCAGTAAGTGTAATAGTAGAAGCAATTCAACAAGCCAATAATGCTGCTAATACAGTATGGACTACCGCTCCTACTGATTGGTTAGATACTTATTCGCCAGCGCCAGCTACAGG
>JAZOUZ010000046.1:0-6280 GCA_045658505.1 Candidatus Onthoplasma sp.
TGACAAAAGAAAAATTCGGGATCAAGAAATATTTGAAAAAATATTGGTATGCTATTACATTGTACATCATCTTCTCATTGATCGCTAGTGCGGGTGCGATAATGTATACCTTAGAATTCGCTGAGATGATCGAAGAGATTACTGCAGGTGCATTTGGTTTGGCTATCAAGATTGGATTCTTTATTACAGGCGTATTAGTGGTTGAGCGTGGGTGCTGGTATGTAGTGAATTACATATATTACAAGTACAGCGGTATCATCATGGCTGGTATGAATCTTGAGCTTGCTAGTCAAATATTCAAGTTGGACTCTAAGACATTTAAAAATCACGACACAGGAACATTTGTACAGAGAATAGTACAAGATCCAGAGCGTGTGGTGGATAAATTGTCTGGAATTGTGGACGCAATTACTAATATTATTACTAATGGTATAATGATGATATATATCTGCACATTGAATATCTATATAGGATTGTGCCTGATCGCTCTCATGTTGGTATGTTTTGTTTTTGAAAAGATTAGAACCAAAGTTAGACGAAAGAATCGCGGTCAAATGAGAAAAGATTATGATGCTATCAATTCTCTTACACAAGAGATAGTAAGAAGTGAAAAGGATATAAAATCACTTGGATTAGAAGATAAATTGACAGAAGTGTCTAGATCTTCGTATGAAAAGTACAAAAAATCAAATTATAAATTCAATAGAGTGGATTATACTCTATGGTCTACTAGATCAATGCTTATTAGGGTATGTACTACTCTTATATTAGTATTTGGAATAGTGCTAATGGAGAAAGCGTTGCTCACATTATCTGCGTTCATGATAATATACTCAGGTCGTGGAGCATTGCATGATATAGTTTGGTATTTCGGACATATATTTGATTGCTTGGTGGATATCAAAGTATCTACGGGACGTATGTATTCATTATTCGATGAGAAAGAATTTACCACTGAGAAGTTTGGTAAAGCGAAGTTGGATAAAGTGGTAGGTAGAATCGAATTTAAGAAAGTAGATTTTACTTATCGAGATTATGAATATTCATACAATGATGACAAGAAAGACAAGAAAAATAAATTAGATAAGTTAGACAAAAAATCAAAGAATAAACTTCAAAGGAAATTAGTTAGTAAAACTAAAATATTTGAAGATCTATCATTCAAGATCAAGGCAAATCAAACCGTAGCGTTTGTCGGTAAATCTGGTAGTGGAAAATCTACTATACTTAATCTAATGTCTAAGATGGATATGGTGGATAGTGGTGAAGTACTTATTGATGGAATCAATATCAACACATTAGACAAAACATCTCTTCGTGGTGCGATTTCATTAGTGAATCAGTTTCCTTATATATTCGATATGACTATTAGGGATAATCTTCAACTCGCTAAGCAAGATGCTACAGATGATGAGATATGGAATGCACTGAAACAAGCCTCACTATATGATTTCGTCAAGGGACTAAAGAATGGCTTGGACACTAAGGTTGGAGAGAGTGGTATCAAACTGTCAGGTGGTCAAAAGCAACGATTGGCAATCGCTAGAGCAATGCTTAGAAATTCGCCTATTATTATATTTGATGAGAGTACTAGTTCGTTAGATAACTTTGCTCAAGAAGACATAAAAAAGAGTATCGACAATCTAAAAGGAAAATCGACAATAGTCATAGTAGCACATAGATTATCTACGATAAGAAATGTGGATAAGATATTCTTCTTAGATGGCGGAAAAATAGTAGATAGTGGTACATTTGAAGAATTGTACGAAAACAATGAGTTATTTAAGAGTATGTTCTTGATGGAAGAAAAAAACTAGCAAAATGCTAGTTTTTTTAATCCTTCGCTATGAAGAATACCGCTAGTAGTCCTGGACCTGTATGGCTACCGATTACTTGTGTGAGATCTACGATCTCTGGACGCTTGCCAATAGATGTCTCCAACATATCAGCTAATGAATTGGCTTCATCTAGACATACTGCGTGAGAAATATATACATATTTATTATCTGCTATAGTATTAGCACAGATGTCCGCTAGTTCGGCTATAGATTTCTTTCTAGATATTACTTTTTTGAATCCTACTAGTCTTCCTGAGTCGTCTACTTTTAGTATTGGTTTGATGTTGAGTAGAGAGCCTAATACGCCACTAAACTTACTTACACGGCCACCGCGTACTAAATATTTGAGTTGCTCTACTGTAAATATTGAACGAGAACTATGTCTCATCTCAACAAGTGCATTATATATTTCATCTATTGATTTGCCTTCACGCATCATGTCTTCAGCTATAAGAACAAACAATCCTTCGCCTACACTTGCATTCAAACTATCAAATACTAAGATACGATTTTTGTTTGTTTCATTGAGTTCGTTAGCTATACGCATAATAGTAGGGGTGTTCCCGCTTAGAGCAGACGAGAAACTAATGTGTAAAATATCTTCGCCTTTAGCAAGTAGCGATTCAAAATATTCTCTAGCGGTTTGTTCATTGATCTGAGCAGTCTTTGGTTCTGATCCGCTCTTCATCTTTTGGTAAAATTCTTCAGGTGGAAGTTTTTCGCTTAGGTCATCATATATCTCACCATCCATATAGATTTGGAGAGGGATCATTGATATATTGTGTTCTTTATAATATTCTTTTGGCAAATTTGATGTTGAGTCTGTACTTAGTATCATTTAATTCTCCTTTAATTTTAATTTCACTAATGTTTCTACACTCTTTGTATTTGGGAACATATCGAAAGGTATGATTTCTTCTATGTTATATTTTTTGATAAGTATCTTTAGATCTTTGGCTAGCGCGATAGGATTGCAAGATATGTATATTATTTCATCTGTAGATATATTGGATAAAACTTTTTCTCCACAGCCTTTCTTTGCAGGGTCTAATACTAGGATATTAGCATCTTTTTGTCTAGATATTTCAGTATTGAAATCACCTAGTATATTAGTCATATTTTTAATACGATTTTTCTTTTTTAAATTTTCTGCGGTAAGGTGAGCAGATTCATTAATCTCTATACCTATTGTATGCTTGGCTACACTAGATATTACAGCAGTTAGCAGTCCTTGACCGCTGAAGCCATTGATCACTCTAGCATTAGGCTTAATGTATTCTAATACTTTCGAATAAATTTTGTTTTGTATATCTAAATTAGTTTGATGAAAACTCATTAAATCGACAAAATAAGTCAATCCATAGTTGTGAATTTCGATAGTTTTTATACCAGCGATGTGTATTATTTTGCCGCTGAGCACTACAGAGTCTTTTCTCTTGTTTATGATTAGATATAGTCCGACGTTGGTACTGTCCAGAATGGTGTAGAGACTAGATATGTCAATATATTCTTTGGCAACTAATCCGATCAGCGTCTGATCTTCTATAGATCTAATGACGATATTTTTGAGTTTTGATCTAGTATCTGGATCTAATGAAGATAAGTATTGTCTAAATTTCGTGTAAATATTTTGGATATTGGTATTTGCCAGCATACATTGATCAATATTGATAATATCCTTGCTACCTTCATGATAATATCCGCAATTGAATGGATTGATATTAATAGAGATTTTGTTTCTATACTTATATTCGTGATCGCAAGCAAAAGTTGGACATACATTTGCATCAATATTTGCGATTTTCTTAATAGTTTTCTTGACCAAAGTACGTTTGAATCTAAGTTGTTCATCATAGGCCATATGTTGTAGATCGCACCCGCCACATTTTTGAAAATATGGGCAGGGTGGATTGACTCTATTGATGCTTGGTTTGCAAATATAATTAACTTTGGCTGTAGCATAATTACCAAAATCTTTAACAATATCTACATCTAATTCTTCATCTAGTAGAGCATTGTGGATAAGTAGGATTTTGCCATCTAGTGTGCTTACACCTTCTCCATTCATTCCATAATCAAATATCTTAGTTATCATAAGGTCTTGATATATCCTTTTAATCCAAAACTAATGAGGCAAGTCATGTGCTCACATAGAGAAGAGAGGTCGCCTTCTATCTCGCCTTTGAACCATTGAATATATATAGCGAGAATACCACTAACTATATAATGTATAGCAGTCTTGAACCTGTCTAGATTGGTAATGTATTTCATTAATTTGAAATTATTGTATATAGATGCAATGATGTAATATTTGATCTTATCCATTATGTTGCAGTTATCACTCGCATTAATAAGTAATTTATAGTAGTCTAAATCTTGAGACAAAATCTCATTCACTTTAGCTATGATCACAGCAGGCAAGTTGTCTATATCTATTGAACGAAATTCTTTTTCTAATCCTTTGAAATTTTCTGACAATGTAATATTCACAAAATCTGATACTTCATTAATGTTTTTGAAATGAAGATAGAATGTTCCACGATTGATTTTAGCCTTTTCTACTAGGTCGGTAACATTTGGTTGAGTATTACCGCTGGATAATAACTCTAGATATGCAGTAGAGATTTTCTTTTTTGTCTCTATAGCGTTCTTATATGTTTTCTTAATCATGTTTAATATATTACAAAAAATAAACAAATATGTCAAATAATGTTCAGTATTTTTTGATAATTTTATAAAACTTTAGACATCTGTATAAAATTATTTGGCAATAAATAAAAAATATTGTATTATAGTAATAATAGACAAGTGTCTAAAATCTAAGGAGAAAAAATATGAAGAGAGTAGCATTGGTAACAGATAATTCTGCTTATTTGACAGAAGAGGATCAAAAGAAATATGGTATAGTGAAACTGATACCAATATCATTTATCGTGAATGGTGAAGAGTATTATGAGAATGTCAATATGTCGTATGAACAATTTTATGAATATTTAGCAGACAAGAAGACAGATGTATCTACGTCTCAGCCAAGTATTGAGATGGTGAAAGAGGGCTGGAGAGAAGTCCTTAGAGATTATGACGAGATAGTATATATATTGTTGTCTAGTGGCTTGAGTGCTGCTTGCAATACTGCACTAAATGTTAGCCATGAAGAAGAGTTTGAAGGAAAAGTATTCGTAGTCAATAATCAAAGAGTATCATTACTAAATAAGTCAGCGATTATCGAAGCTAGTACTATGATTAGAGAAGGTAAGTCTGCTCGTGAAATTAAGGACCATCTAGAACTTACTAAGAATGACAATGGAGTATACATTGCTGTAGATACATTGAAGTTTTTGAAAAAGGGTGGACGCATCACTCCAACTGCGGCAGCGATCGGCACATTATTGAATATTAAGCCAATTCTTCAAATACATGGTGGCAAATTGGATTCATTCGCGAAGACAATGTCTATGAAACAGGCGAGATCGAAGGTATATTCTGCGATTAGGAGAGAGGTAGAAGAGAGATTCCCAGAAGAATTAAAGAACGGACAGGTTTTCTTAGGAATAGCTAATAGTTACCCAGATCAGAAAGATCCGGAATTAAATGTGATTCGTCAAGAGGTTAGAGAGAATTTATCAGATATGCCATTATTTAGTGATGAGCCATTGCCATTATTCATAGTGTGTCATACAGGTCCATATGCTTTAGGTATTGGATATGTAGTCCAACGCACAGGTGCATTATTAAATGATCTAAAATAGAGAGAGTATGAGAGTAGAAGAAATCATTATCAATAAATCAAGATTCATTGCATATAGATATGACTTAGAGAGTCTAGATGAAGTGAAGAATATATTAGATACGCTCAAAAAAGAACACAAGAAAGCGACTCATATTTGTTACGCGTATGTATATAATAAAGAATGTGTCAGTGAAAAATGTAGCGATGATGGAGAACCGGGCGGTACTGCAGGGTATCCGATACTCAATGTAATCAAGAAGAAAAACCTAACCAATACCTTCGTGGCGGTGGTGAGATATTTCGGAGGAATTAAGTTAGGTGCTGGTGGACTCACCAGGGCATATACTAAGTCTTGTGCTAGTGTTTTGAATGAAAAAAATTAGGATAGTTAAGTCCTAATTTTTTATTCTGATTATCGATATTGGATTAAGTTATTGGTTTTAGGTCAGAAGCTTTCACATTATATGATGGGGTGTCAATGATAGTACCGGATCTATTTAGTTTGATACTTATGCTATCGCCAGCATATACAGTGAGTAAAGATTCTCTAAATTCATATTCGCGATCAAATGTAATATTAGTAGTGTTATCGCCTCTAAGAATGGTGATGCCTAGTATTATATCGCCTTCAGTTAGTCCTAGTTTGTCGCCAATACGATCTTCTGTAACAGAGTGGACAACACATTGGTCAGTAATTTTCACAGTATTACCG
>JAZOUZ010000047.1:0-4977 GCA_045658505.1 Candidatus Onthoplasma sp.
AGATGATATAATTCAGGTTGCGGAGATGATGAACTGGCAATGCAAGTATTATAAAGATTTAGAACAAGCAGAGAAGAAGAGAGAAGAAATCGCTAGAGCTAATGGAGATTATTTTTCTTCAAAATATGTGGCATCTAATATAAAATATACTATACAATTTAACAATAACGAAACAATAACTAAAGAGGACGAATTGGAATGGTTTAAAGATACATTAAAGCTAAATACTAAGATCATCTCAGATGCTTCAATTTATTTCAATGGAACAGAAGAAGACAAACGCGAGAGTTTGACTATTAGCTTTACTCCTAATAGAATTTATTTTGATTCTAGTACAACTAATATGTATGAAAGTCAGTTAACGAATATGATTGAATCATATATAAATAAACTTCCACCAAGATTTGACAAGTTGGTGGCGGAAGATACTAGAAGGAAGGTGATTCCATCTCTAAATATTAGTATTCCTTTAGGTATTATCGTATCGTTTGTATTATTAATTTTAGCAAAGTTGAATGTTTTTACTGCCGATATAGCAAAATACTTAACTACAGGAATTGCTTTGACTACAATATTCGTGCTTATAGCATTTGTTGGTTCGTTATTAATTCCTACTAAGAATACAGATCTATACAGACATATCAAAATAGAAACTTATTATGCTGGTTATAACGAGAAGACCTATCAGTCAATTAGAAAAAATGACTATGAAGAATATAAATTAAAATGTGAAGTGGCTATTGGTCCTAATGCGGATATGCCTATAGTAAGAGAAAATATTGAAAATAACTATAAAAAGGCAAAAAAAATAGTAAAAATTGAATTAATCATTGCAGTGATAGCAATAATATTATTCTTTGTTTTATAATAAAAAAGTAGTTAGATGGCTCTAACTACTTTTTTAAGTCATTTGACTATATTAACTTATTATTTTAGTACTTGTTAATCTAAAATGTTTTTTAAGGTTACAGTTTTAATTTTGGTTACTTCGCCAAATGTACTCATTGTACCTTCTGTACCTATTCCGCTAAATTTGTATCCGCCAAATGGCATCTCAAAACTTCTAAAGAAACTAGCACCATTGATAACAGTACCGCCACATTCTAACTTTTTCACCACATTAAATGCTGTCTTAATATCCTTAGTGAATACACAACCAGATAGACCATATTTTGATGAATTAGCTATAGCGATAGCTTCTTCTACAGTGTCAAATGGAATAATAGATACTACAGGTCCGAATATTTCATCGTCAGATGCGACATCGGCACTAGCAGGAATATCAGTGATAATAGTAGGAGAAATGAACGCTCCTTTTCTCTTGCCACCAAGTACCAATTTACCACCCTGAGCGATGACGTTTTTGATCTGTTTTTCTACGCGTCTCGCTGCTTGTTCTGTTACTAGACAACTGATCTCTGTAGTTTTATTGGTAGGATCTCCGATTACTAATTTTTTGAGTCTTGATTTAGCCTTAGTGACAAAAGTATCCAATATACCTCTTTGTATTAAGAAACGTTTTGATGCACAACAAACTTGTCCATTGTTGTACATACGTCCCCATACCATTTCTTCTACAGCTAGATCAACGTCAGCATCATTAAGAACGATAAATGCATCATTTCCACCTAATTCTAATGAAATGTGTGCTAAATGATTGGCTGCATTTTGATATGTTTTGATACCTACAGCTGTACTACCTGTGAATGTGATCTTGTGTACAAGAGGGTGAGATGCTAGAGCATTACCAGACTTAGCTCCTTCACCTGTTACTACGTGGACCACATTTTTAGGGACACCGGCTTTATGTAATAGAGCGGTGAGCTTAATTAGTGTTAGAGGATTTTGATGAGGTGGTTTAATTACTACAGTATTGCCTGCAAGAAGACTTGGAGCTACTTTTTGATCGAATAGATCGCAAGGGAAGTTGAATGGAATAATGGCAGCGATGACGCCCACAGGTTCGCGAAGAGTGAATTGCATAGTTTTATCATTTCCCGCTTCAGTGCCGAAAGGAATTACTTCTCCATATAGGTGTTTTGCTTTTTCCATAAAACTTTCGAATCCGATACGAATATTGCCGATCTCGGCAATTGCTTGACTAATTGGTTTTCCGGTCTCTTTGCATAATGTATTTGTTAATTTTAGTTTGTTTTCATCTACTAAATTCAAGAATTTTTTTAGTATTTCACATTTTTTGACAATAGATACTTCTGACCAAGATGATAAAGCTTTGTGAGCGGATTTCACTGCTGTATCAATATCTTTCTCAGTTGCATTTGGGACAGTATCTATGATTTCGTTAGTATAAGGATTGATTATATTGATTGTAGTTTTATCAGAAGCATCTACTTCCTTACCACAAATGATCATTTTCATATTGTTTTCTCCTTTAGTTGAAGGCTGTGAATGACAACATTAATCCACCGCAAGTATTTCTACCATCTTTCTCATATCCATATTCACCGAAAGTAAATTCCATAATAAAAGGAGTATTGCCAACTACTTTCTTGATTGCTTTAGTCACTTCGTTGATACGCTTATCGATACCTGCGCGTCTGCCACCGCAATGAACTAAATGATAACAACTAGGTTTCTTACCTAATTTTTCTTTTACTTCTTTTAATGTATTGGTTACGCTTTTAATTAATTCAGATACTGTAGCCTCCATACGAACTACACAAGTACCAACAGCTAGTTGATTACCGATATTCATACTGAAGTCTTCATTACCATTCATTGGGTGTCTGATCGCTACTAGATCTCCAAGTGGATCTTTGACTCCAAGTGGGCTAGTGATGGTCTCTGATAGAAGGTTGCCACCCATTAATTGCTTAGTAGTCTTGCCACTCCATTTAGCATATACTTTTAGAGCTGGCTTATTATCGATCTCTACCAATTTACGATTGCCTTCAATCTTAGTAATTATACCCATGTCTTTAGTTTCTTTGTATGCACCGGTGAATACATTCGCAAATGCAGATTTAGTATAGATAAATGCTACAGCTACACCTTCACTTACGATGGTATTATTGGCATACAAACTCCAATTACCGGAGATTGAATTATCTGCACATGATCCACCGAATAATGGAACTCGACCAACGACATTACTGATACCTTTTAGGTAAAATTCTTCTTCAGTAGGACTACCTACCATATACATGATCTGTGGAGCGCAGTCGCAACCAGCATCTTTAAGTGCTTTTTTAGCTACTTGTTCACCCAATGCTACAGCGTCTTGAGTAGGTTTAGATTTTTTAATACATGCGACACCAGCATGCACATCTTCACCACAGATTGTCATAATAGCTACAAATCCCTTTTCTCCAGAGATGAACCCCTTAGGTACTATAACACCAGTGAAACTTGTATTACCAATAATAGGACATTGATAATATTGACTTAATCCAGCTAGTACTTTTTTTACATCGTAATCACAACTAGTATATGCAAAAACTAATTTTGCATCGTCGGCATTGCCTGCCATTTTAGCAGCTTCCAAACCAGCTTCAATAGGGTTTGGATTAGTGCTATAACCATTAAATGCTTTCATATATAAATTCCTCCATTCTTTATATGATACTAATATCTTATCACATAAAAAATTTTATTCAAAAAGATTTTTATACAAAATTTTACAAAGTTTGACATTTTTTCAATAAATATTAATATATAAAAGCAAAAGATTTGACATATTTCGAATAAATATTTATTCTATAGTAAAGGAGGGAAATATGGATTCAAAATTCACAGGTGGATTGTTGGGACAAATTGGTATCGGTCTTTTGTGTGGAATTATAAGTATAATCACATTAGGATTAGGCGTTCCATGGGCAACTTGTATTAATGAGAGATGGATTGCTAAGCATACTATTATAGATGGACAACAACTCTATTTTGATGGTAATGCATTACAACTTTTTGGTAATTATATCAAATGGTTATTGTTGACAATCATCACTCTTGGTATTTATTCATTGTGGTTAAGTATCAAGATGAAACAATGGGTTGTTAGTCATACACATCATATTCAAGCAAAATAAACTAATTTTCTTCGCTGTCGTTGGAAAATGTAGTTTGTTATTAGCACAATAAAAAAGTTCACTGTCGAGTGAACTTTTTTTAATCTTTGATCGTGTCTTAGTTTGATGGAGTAATTAAATGTCCGTCGATAAAGTATACTCCAAGCTGTAAACAGCGGGCCACGATTAAAATATATCACATTTCGATTTCTGTGTCAATGTCAGTTTTTAGATTGAATTAAAATTTTATATGATATTATCTTTAAAAAATTTAGGAGATATGCTATAATATGGGTGTTTTAGATAATATCAAAGATAAAGTAAAACAAATTTTTAATTTTAATAAATCAAATGCAGATTTTTTACAATATATGCATATCGGAAGTTGTAAAAATCCTTGTGTTGATTGCCCTAAAAGAAATTTAAAGATTTATAAAAATGGCGAAGAAGTATTTTTACCTGCTCATTTTAGATGTGATTGTAAGTATAAAGACATTGAAACAAAACCTGCTGGAAGTATTTCTAATAAAGGATTTCGAGCACCAGATGTTTATTTAAAAGCGTATGGTAAACTGCCGGATTATTATATCACCAAAGAAGAAGCAATACAAAAATATGGCTGGTCTAGAGGTGAAGATTTATCAAGGTTTGCTCCAAACAAAATGATTGGTGGAAATAGATTTTATAATAATAAAGGTATACTACCAGAAAAAGATGGACGAATTTCGTACGAATGTGATGTTGATTATATAAGTGGGAAAAGAAATAGTTCGCGACTCTTTTATTCAAACGATGGACTAATGTTTTATTCAATCAATCATGGTGAAAGTGAATTTATTTATATAAAGTAAGGAGATAATTATGAAAGAAATAATTTTTAGCAAAGAAACATATGAGAGTTATAAAGATTTTTATGCTCAAATTTATAGAGATCTAAATGGCAAAGGCTTCC
>JAZOUZ010000048.1:0-4155 GCA_045658505.1 Candidatus Onthoplasma sp.
CTTTGACACATTGTACCATGGTCGTATGTTGTATGACAAATCCTCATTGTCTTTATGCCAATAAATAAATTTTTTATTAGCAATGATATCTCTAACTTCATCAGACCTATAAAAGCATGGTAAAAAGTATTTTAGATTATACTCAGATGCCATTATCACTTTCGCATGTAAGAATAACCATTTGTGCATTTTAGATCTAGCAATGATTACTTTTCCAATATTCTTTAACTGCTCAATATTTTTGCAATCTTCAGTTACCACAAAATACGGAACTATTTCTTTCTTTGTTTTCAAATATTCATAAAATTTAATAGCCTGTCTATCTATTATATCTTTTTGATCACTTATTAGCCAAATCTTTTTATTTCTATAGAATGGTTTGCTTAAATAATATAACCATCTAATTAGTGCAAGTTTCTTAAAATGTTTACTTCGTTTAGAAATTTGTTTACATAACTTATAATTTTTTTTAACGATCTTCTTATGTGAATGTTTCTCAAATTCTAATTTGTTACCAAAAGTCTTTGTCAATATGTAACCATTACTAGAATAAAAACTTAAAGAATTTTCATTAATTGGAGCGAACTGCTCTACAGACACATATTTAGGAGTAACAAAATGTCGGTCATCGTATGTAAAACCAAATTCTACCATATTATTTTCTCTATTCTTATCCAACTTGAATCTAATATTAAAAGCTCTTTGTTTCTTTATTGAACTCCCATTAGCATATTCCCTATAAAAGTCCGAATTGTATGTAACCATTCCTTGTCCATTGAGTTTTAGGAAAAGTTTAAGTTTGCCTAATAAATCTAAAGTTTCGAAATATCCATCTATATATACTTCATCATCTTTGATTTCTAAAAAGTCAATGCATACTTTGAGATTACTCAACTCACCAATATGTTGAGGTGTAGATGATATTACTATATCGTCTGGTTTATAATAATAATCAATACGTTTATTGAATACATTCTTAAAAATGTAATATTTGTAACATATATTGTTGTAGTTAATCTTACTATAAAATTCATCAAAATATGGTGTTCTACTAGCATACTTCCAAAAATGTGATGTTAACACACTTCTATCATCTATCCACGCCTTAGCCGAACCTGCATAATGAATAACATATGGATCCTTATATGCTTTTAACAATTCAGTTTTTAAATTGTTAGGCAAAAATTTGAAAGAATAATCAAACTCCTCAAAAAAACTCCATTTTGCGTCTATTAATAATGTAGAATCTTTACATAATACATTCAATATATCTTGATCGTGTTGTCTCCAATTTCTAGAAGAAATAAGTTCTTTTACATATTCCAGTGTATATGCTTGCTTAAATTTTTTAACATTTAGCACAACCATACTCGAAATAAAATACGTATCAGTATCTGTTATGCCGATAGTTTTACGATATTTTTTTCGATCAGAACCTGCATCATAACATGCAGCTATACCACTATAATCACGTGTGGCTGCTGCAATATTGTTTTTTAGATCTATCTTAAGCAATGGTGCAACATCTTTTACCGCCACCATATCTCCGTCAAAATATATTACCTTGTGATAATCATTCATAACAAATGGTATGAACAATCTAAAGTAGGCCTCTTTTGAATATGTTGTAGGAGTATACACGCTTTCTACAAAAAATTTTACATTATTTATAAATTCTGAAATATCATATACTCTTACTGATATATTTCTTTTATTTTCAGCAAGCAATTTTAGATTGTATTCATTTCTTTTATCAATATCTGTACTCAAAATAATGATGTCATAATTATTTGTGTCGCTACTATTATCTATAATTGATTTCACCATCACTGCTGTTTGTGATACATACGAATTATTTGCCGCAAAACATACCGGAACTACATTTTTCTTAAATACAGGTGTTATGTAAGTTCTATCATCAAGCTTTATCATTAGTTCACTCCTTAAATAAGTACTCATACTATATCATACATTTGTTAACTTGTCAATCATTATATAATATTTATATATTTACATATATTGGAAATGACCCATACATAGTATCTGTTCAAAATTTTTCATGACATTTTTCGACAAATTTATGAAAATGTCTTTTCATTATGAGATTTTTATGTTATTCTACCCTTGAGAGAGAATTATGAACGAAACAAATGAAAAATCTTCTAAAAAGAAGTCCAATCCGCATGCTGGTCATCGTCAGAGATTGAAAGAAAAAGTAAGAAAAGTAGACTTGGAGATTCTGAGTCCGCATGAGATGATAGAGCTATTATTAACCTACACTATACCATACAAGGACACCAATCCTCTAGCACATGAGATGCTTAGCATCTATGGATCTATAGACAAATGTATCGATGCCCACTACACCGATCTTCAGAAGATCAATGGAATAGGCAAAGAAACTGCGTTATTCTTCAAAATCATATCTAATCTCTTCGATATTTATAAGAAATCTAAAGATGCAGATGTCGGATATTCTATCCGCAACACTGCCGATGGTGTAAGATATTTCTTAAAACATTATTCAATCAAACTCACTGAAACATTTATAATATTTGGACTATCTAAGACACGCAGAATAGTCTGCACCTGTGAAGTAAAAGGAGCCGATGACACTTCTATCAATCTCGACATGAAGAAACTAACTGATATATTATCTATGGATAATGTATACTCGATATTTATGGTGCATACTCACCCTAACGGAGAGCCTAATCCTAGCCCAGAAGATATCCTTGCCACCGAGAAAATATATAATGCTTGTACTGCTCTCAATGTTTCCTTAGATGATCATGTGATTATCGGTAATAACCAGCATTTTTCATTTGCTCGAGAAGGAATTCTATTTAAAATTATGGACAAGTATAGACAACAAACCTCTGTAATTAGACCTGCAATAAAGGGTAAAATAAAATACGATAATACTTAAAAATCCACTAGTTAGCGGATTTTTTTATATCTTTTTATCGATCATTAGACTCAGAAATCCTATGTGAAATTAAAATATTTTTAGTTGAATTTGTTGTCAATACTAAAATTTATTAGTATAATAGATTTAATATTACATAATTGAACATAATATATAAGAGGAAACAATGAAAAAATTTAGAATACTTTTAATAGTTTTAATCATATTACCATGCGTTGCCCTATTCGGAGGTTGCTCATTATTTGATGCCAAGGTAGTGATAGATATAATAGAAACATCTGAAAATATATATACTGTCAAATATTCTGACGGATCAACATCTATAATTAATGCTAACGGCGAAGATGGAGAAGATCTAACTCTTGAAAGCATTGAAGAATACTGCAATACTCATGACCTAGACTTTTACGACTTCTTAGCAGAACATTTCGGGATAGATTCACTTATTAGTTCGGCTAGTGCCAAAGCTATGAAATCCGCAGTAAGCATAATATCCGAATTCACTAGTATATCTGACACATCTGTAGCAGGTGGCGCTGGCGTAATCTACAAGATGAATGATAATTATAGTTATGTTATAACCAATTATCACGTAGTGTATTATAGAGAATCTATCACTAGCAATAAAATCGCTAGTAAAATCCACCTATTCCAATATGGTGCTAATCAGGCATATTCTAAGAAGAATGGTTCAATAGTATACAGTGAAGATGCTGTAGAATGCCAATACATTGGTGGATCATTAAATTTTGATATCGCGGTACTAAGAGTAAAGACCGATGATCTACTAGCCATCAACGACGAAGCTAGACCAGCAACTATCTCAAAAGGATACGAACTGGCAGAGACAGCAATCGCTATTGGTAATCCTAACATTGAAGGAATAAGCGTTACTTCTGGAATTATATCTGTAGTCAGCGAAGAAATTAGCATGAAAGGAGCAGACGAAATTACTAATTGTGAATTTAGAGTACTCCGAATTGACACTGCTATTAATGGAGGAAACTCTGGCGGTGGATTATTCAATCAATATGGCGATCTGATCGGTATAGTGAATGCTAAATACATTGACGAAGAGATTGATAATATCGCCTATGCTCTACCTTATGACAATATCACTAAGGTCGCAGATAATTTAATTCATTACTATGAGTCTACTAACGCTCCTAGTAATATACAAAAATTATATTTTGATATTACAGTAGCTGCAGAAAATAGTAAGGCAG